>NZ_VFWS01000004.1:0-136830 GCF_006443065.1 Mesorhizobium sp. B1-1-5
CCGTTGTTCATGGCTTCGCTCTTGACCCGCGCGTTGAGTTTCAGCGCCGGATCGAAAGGCTCCTTCGAACCACGGTCGGCCACGAGTTCGATCGCCTGGAACAGGCCGCGGCCACGAATGTCGCCGACATGGTGATGATTGCCGAAACGTTCGCTCAGGCGCCGCTCAAGACGCGCGCCCATCGCTTTGACATTGTCAAGCAGATGGTCGCGACGGATCACCTCCTGGACCGCGAGACCGGCGGCCGCGGCCATCGGATGCCCCATATAGGTGTGGCCGTGCTGAAAAAAGCCGGAGCCGTTGGCGAAAGCGTCGAAGATATGCCGGCCGAGCAGCACGGCGCCGATCGGCTGATAGCCTCCGCCGAGTCCCTTGGCGATAGTCATCAGATCGGGAACGACGCCTTCCTGTTCGCAAGCGTGAAGCGTGCCGGTGCGGCCCATGCCGCACATCACCTCGTCCAGGATGAGCAGCACGCCGTAACGGTCGCAGATGGCCCGAATGCGCTTCAGGTAATCGGCCACCGGCGGCACGGCTCCGGCAGTCGCGCCGACCACCGTTTCGGCGACGAAGGCGATGACCTCGCCGGCACCAAGTTCGAGTATCTTGTCCTCCAGGGCCTGCGCCGCCCGCACAGCGTAGTCAGCATCGCTTTCTCCGGGCAATTGATAGCGATAAGCGAAACATGGATCGATATGATGGGTTTCGATGAGCAACGGCTGAAACTGCCGCCGCCGCCATTCATTGCCGCCTGTGGCGAGCGCGCCGAGTGTGTTGCCGTGATAGCTCTGACGGCGGGCGATGACGTGGCGGCGCCGCGGCTCGCCTTTCTCGACAAAATATTGCCGCGCCATCTTCAGTGCCGCCTCGACGGCCTCGGACCCGCCGCTCACGAGATAGACATGGCTCAGTCCAGCGGGAGCATCTTCAGCGAGACGATCGGCGAGCCGCTCGGCAACCTCTGTGGTGAAGAAGCTGGTATGAGCATAAGCAATGCGATCGAGTTGGTCGTGCAGCGCCGCGATGACATCTGGATGGCCATGACCGAGACACGACACGGCCGCGCCGCCGGATGCATCGATATAGGCGCGACCGTTGCTGTCGAATATCTGGACGCCTTTGCCGCCGACGGCGATCGGAAGCAAGCCTTTGGTCGTGCGATGCAGAAGATGGGTCATTTCATGCCAAGCCGCGGTTTCAGATGTATGTTGAGCGCTGCGTGGTGCTCGTCTGTACACCGAAGCACAGCCAGCGCCGACTCGCCGCCGTGGCCAGCCACCAGCGCGGCCAGGATTTCAGCAACGGCAAAAGCGGGCGCCATAGTGTGGAAAAAAGACGGGCTGTGCGTAGGAACGACGATCACGTCCTGCGCAATCTGAGCAAGTGGCGCAACCTTGCTGTCCGTGATCGCGACAACCGGGACGCCGCGCCCAGCAGCATGTTCGGCGATCTCCACGGTCTGTCGGGTATATGGAAGCACGCTTGCCACCAGTAGCACGTCGGCATCGGTGGCGCGACCGATGGCGTCGGCGCCGGTTCCGGCAATACCGTCAAGCAGAACCGAGCTCTCGCCGATGAGCGACAAAACATAGTGCACGTGCCAGGCGATGGGATGGCTGGATCGCAGGCCAAGGCAATAAATGCGTCGTGCCTCCGCGAGGCGTTTCGCCGCCGCCACGATCCGCTCCAGGACTTCCGGCCGGCCCAGCCGGGCGATCTGGACGGCAAGCGAGTCCATCATCTCGGTAGCCTGGGCGCGATCACCCTTGAGCTTTTGGCTCTTCACCTGGATTCCTGCTTTCCCGGCAAAGCCGAGGTGGCCGCCCCGCACCGCCGCCGCGTAGGAATCGCGCACGACGTCGTAGCCTTCGAGACCCAGGTGTTTGGCGAGGCGCGTCATGGTGGCCGGTTGCACACCCGCCTGCCGCGCCTGCTCACGCATGGATAACAGGGCCACGTCGCTCGGATGATCAAGCATGTAGCGAGCCGCTGTCTGCAGCTGCGCCGACATGCCATCGAACTCGGCTATAAGGCGTTCCGCCAAGGGCCCCTGATCCATCAAAGCAGTCTGCCGCGCTTGAATTCGGTTTGCAACAAATGTTTCACACGGTATTTTGGTGATCCAATTGTCAACATCGGTCATCCGAATGCAGTCTCAACCATCAAACCGCGCGGTCGCGATCGCCGTCGCACCGAATGGCGGCAGGCGCACGAGAGCCGATCATCCGGCTCTGCCGATGACGCAGACCGAGCTGGCTCGGGCAGCCGCGGAGTGTCTCGAGGCAGGCGCGGCCATGATCCACCTCCACGTCCGCGACCGGCACGGGCGGCACGTTCTCGACCCTGACGCGTATCGCGCCGCTACCGCTGCCGTCCGACGCTGCGTTGGCGATGCCCTGGTGGTGCAAATAACAAGCGAGGCGCTTGGTCTTTATGAGCCCGAAAGGCAGATGAAGGTGGTGCGCCAGACCAGACCCGAGGCGGTCTCGCTGGCGCTGCGTGAACTTGTCCCGGATCGACATGCCGAGGCGGCTTTCGCCACGTTCCTCGCCTGGCTAAGGCACGAGCACGTGCTGCCGCAGATCATCCTCTATGATCCTGACGAGGCGTTGTACCTGTTCGATTTGCACCGACGGGGGCTAATTCCCTGGGACGACATTCCTGTGCTGTTTGTCTTGGGCCGCTATACAGCGTCGCAGCAATCTGCCCCCACCGATCTGCTGCCATTCCTTTCGCCTCACGTTCCACGCTTCCGGTCGTTCATGGTCTGCGCCTTCGGTCGTGACGAGGCTGCTTGCGTATGCGCGGGAGCATTGTTTGGTGGAGACGTCCGGGTCGGGTTCGAAAACAATCTTCTGCTTCCGGACGGTTCGATTGCGGCATCAAATGCGGTTCTGGTCGATACTGTCGCGCAGCGGCTCCGGGGCTTTGGACGGCCAATCCATACCGGCGCCTCATTACGAAATAGCTGGCAGCGTTGAGATCGTAGCGAATAGGTTTGAGAGAACTGTCAGACCAATTTTGCCCGCTGCTCGTTGGGTCCCTGGCAAATTTCACGGCGTGCCCCAGGGAACAATGCCAGATTCGAAGACTCGCGAAGCTCATCACGCCGGGGAGGCGGTCGACATAAACTCAGCGACCATTGGCGAGTTCATGGCGGCCGGAGGGCTCGACCTCGCGCAGGCAAGTGCAATTTTTGAGGCCAGGCCACTCTCGAGTTGGCGGGAAGTTGCGCGGCTCCCCGGATTTGATCCAGAAACAATCACGCGCCTGAAAGCAGGCAGACTAGAGATTCGAACGCTATCTGTCCTCGCATCGAATGATGCGGGCCCAGTCTGACTTTTGCCTTTTGCCGCGCCATGGTCTGCAAGGCGCGGGTCTCGAATTGACCGCCGGCTGTCGTGGACTTGCCGTTGGCGCGGTCGATGAATGAAGGCTTCTTCGGGCCGCCCCAGTCAATAGTCTCGAACAGCAACGAGACAGCTGCCTCGGATAGTGGCCACCACGAGCCGGCCGTTCGGATAGTATTTCGGTAATGCAGCCGCCTGATCCTCAATGGTTGCGCCATCAATTTCGCACAACGCACCTGCGAGTAACCAATTCTGACCAGTCCTGTCCCCCACCACAGCTATGTAATCCCCGTCGCGCGGGTAACCAATTAACCCAATCTGCTCATATTCTTCCAATTCGCGCATCTGAGTTTACATCCCTCCAAAGGACATCGTTTCGTATCTACGAATGGCAAGGTCCCGCGCATGCGATGGGCGGCCCGGCACCACCCCAACGGGTGCCGGGCCGCAGGGAAGTGCCCGCGCAGTCGCACTTCCTCGAACACATGCCTGACGGATCACTGAGAGCTGCTCGACTGAGGAACCGACGACTCGTTGGCGCAAACTACGAGCGCAAGTTGTCGCGAGGCTCCGGCTTGTTGTCGGCTTGAGACAGCCATAAGGCTCTGTGCTCCTGTGAAAGACCTCTCATGGCCGAGCGCGCCGCGGGGGTGATTTCGTACGCGCAGCAAAAGGCGCATTGGAACTCTGCCTGCCGGTGCGCCAGATCGGCTTCCAGGGCGGCCCCCTCACAAATCGGGCAAGTTGATGGATAATATTTGCGGCCTCTATCAAACGGCAAGACATTCATTCGTGGACACCGCGCTTTTCAGCACTAAGCTTTGTCATGAAACCCCAATTGCTGATAGTAAGGCCTGCTCCTTTTCTGACCATTACTGCGTTCCATTACTGCGTTCTCACGCCGTCATCTTTCACAAAGCCTCTACCGGCCGAGCGGCTGCATGAGACAACAGCCGCTGGGCCTGACGGGCGCGGCTCGTTCCGAACGCAACGCGACCCGGTCCCTGCCCCCTTAGCCATGGCGTGTCCGAGAGGCCCGCTGGGTTTGACGGACAGGCCGAAAGTTCATCCTTGCTGCTCGACTTACCAGACAGGGAGGCGAACTATTCCCGGCCGGAAGACATTTTTTTGAAAACCTTGTGCAAGGAGAGCGCCGGCGTGACCGCAGAGGCCGAGGTTGGCATCAAAGCCGGACGATTTCGTAGCTTTTGACAAAGCACATGGGCCGAAAACCACAACAGCCAGCGCATGATCGTAAAGTAGTCATTCGAGGGCCGCTCCGATCTCGGGCAGTCCTCCCCGGCGATTTGCTTTCTGAACGGCACCCATCTCGAGCACATGGCGCCGGGAATGCCCTCTTCCATGATTGCGGGCTGATGCGACTTCTGCCGGCCGCGGGAAGCCTGGGAACGCGTAAGCCCATCTTCCCCGTCGCATGCGACGTCGTCGTCATTGGCTTCACGCTGATGCCAGCCAGTGCGCCGGGTTCAGCCGAACGCTTGCGGCGCGAGCTCGAGGATGCGTGGTTTAATCACGCGGCGCCTGATTAACTCAGCTGGCTGCCCATCAGATAATTTCGGCCGCGTACGGTACCTTCCGGCCAGTAATTTGGCTGACGTTGGGGTTGCCGCTCGTGCGGTCTCCTGACCTTACCCCATGCGTAAGCAGACCTTTCGGCACGAAGCCTTGGGCCCCAAGGGAGCAGACGAGTTCACCGAGTCTCACATAATCGCGACTGGCATGGAATAGTTTCCGCTCGATCTCGGTATATGCAACAACCAGGTGAAGTTTGTCCGTGCTCGTCACTTTGCATAATTTTCGGGTGCTCAGGCATAGCGTTTCTGGCGCTGAAATGCGGGAGACGAGCGCACGAGGATCTGCTCCGAGGCGCTCAAGACCGAAAGTTCTGCCGCTCGGTCCCAGCGTCCCCCTGCCCCGCCTCTTGATCTGGGTCGCCCCGGCCGAGAACTCCTCACCGTGTCGTTCGATCGACCGATCGCCACATGACCAGCGTCCACCAAGGCAGTGGAAATCAACCTGAAACACAGGTGTCTCAAAGGGAGGAAATAATGGATCAAACACTTTCGCAACGCTTCGACGCTTACCAACCGTCCAAGACCCTGTGGTTCTGGACAGTCGTGTGTGCTGTTGTGCTGACGATGATCATCGGCTTCACCGCCGGAGGTTGGACGACGGCTGGAACGGCGGCGGAGATGGCCAAGACATCCGCCATGAAGGCAAAGGCTGAACTGGCTGCCAATCTTTGTGTCGAGAAATTTATCACGGCGTCCAACGCCGGCGACAACCTCGCCAAGCTGAAGGGAACCTCCTCTTATCAGCGAGACAGCTTCATCAGCGATGGCGGGTGGGTGAAACTGGCCGGGATAAAAAGCGATGTGCCGGGTGCGGCGGATCTGTGTGCCGATAAACTGTCAGCGATGGACACGATCCCGACGAACGGCGTGGCTCAGGAGAACACCAAGAGCTGATTGCTTTGATTTCGCCCGGCGAGGCGATTGTCGCCGGGCGCTACTCGCGACGGAGGCGCAGCCATGTATGAAGCGTGGTTTTCAAGGCCCGTGCCAGTGGCCACCGGCGTATTTGGCGAGATCAACAATCTTTCCAATGCCAAACAGGCTGTCGACCTGCTTTCCAAGCACTGGCGCAGCGCGGGAAGCCAGAAGCATCTGGCGGCGCTCAGGGCCTGCCGGCAAGCGATGAACGGTGGTATTGCGGCTGACGTGGCCAGGGACGCCTTGGTCGACGCGGCTCGAGAGGCGCACATGCTCGTCGAGTAATATAGCTCGTCGTCATGAGAAAACGCGGTGCGCCGTTTGGCTTCTCGCCGGCCAGTCGACAAATTAGATATCACGGATGCCTCGGTTTCGTCCGTCTCGCCCTTGCAATTCTGTTTGGTCGCAGCATCCGCCAATATCACGGGGTTCGCGCAGAGACTGGCTCGCCTTCTCTGCCTCGTTTCGTCTCGCTGAAGGCTTCATCTGCCAATCTGCTCATCGGACCGGGTATAGGCTACAGTATCGAATGGGTTTTCAAGCGACGTGGCATCCCCTTGGAGATCTATCAGGAGTACGGCAATTGGCGCCGGGTGAGAGATTGGGACGGAAGCTCCGGCTGGATCCATCACTCGCTCCTGTCAGGGCGCAGAACTGGCATCGTCGCTCCTTGGTCAAAGGATCGCCTCGCTTTGTACGCCAAGCCGGCGGCGGACAGCGCCATAGTTGCTTGGCTCGAGCCTCGCGTTGAAGTCAAGCTGAGCTGGTGCGACGGACAGTGGTGCGCGCTCGCGGCCGGTCCCTCAATGGGTTTTATGAAACAAGTAGGGCTGTGGGGCGTCTACCCCGGTGAAGTGCTCTAGATTGGTGGCTCTATATGGCCGACCGAACGGTGTTGATTTCTGGTGGAGGAATTGCTGGACCGGCACTAGCCTTTTGGCTTGCAGCCGCCGGATTCCGGCCGACCCTGATCGAACAGGCGCCCCAATTGCGCACCGGCGGCTATGTCATTGACTTTTGGGGTCTCGGCTATGACATAGCCTCGTGGATGGGCGTTGAGGCAGACGTCAATCGCGTAGGATATCACGTGCGCGAAATGCGCATCGTGGGTGAGAACGGAAAGCGTGTCGCAGGCTTTGGCACAGACGTCTTCGGCGAGCTGACAAACGGCCGCTATGTGACCCTCGCGCGTAGCGATCTCTCGCGATTGCTTTTCGAAAAGATCAAAGACACGACGGACATCATGTTCGGCAATGAGATCGTCGGGCTTGAGGAAAAATCGGAGAGTGTCCGGGTGCAACTGAAACGTGGAGGCGAACGCGACTACGCTTTGGTAATCGGCGCCGATGGCTTGCATTCAGGCGTTCGGCGGCTCGCGTTCGGAGCCCGGCAACAGTTTGAGAAGAAACTCGGCTATGCAGTCGCTGCGTTCGAGGTCGAGGGTTACCGGCCACGCGATGAAGACGTGTATTTGATGTATGGCCTGCCGGGGCGGATGCTCGGCCGTTTCACGCTGCATGGCAACCGCACCCTTTTCCTGTTCGTCTTCACCGTTGAGGAGAGTCCTCTGCCAACGGCGCTGGACCTGCAAAAGGAAATGCTGCGCAAGAAGTATGCCGATGGCGGATGGGAATGCCCCCGCATCCTGGAGGAACTGGGCCATACCGATGAACTCTACTTCGACAGCGTCAGCCAGATCAGAATGAGCAGATGGTCCAAAGGTCGCGTAGTGTTGACCGGCGATGCCGCGTTTTGCGTTTCCCTGTTAGCTGGACAGGGTTCAGCCCTGGCCATGATTTCCGCATATATCCTGGCAGGGGAGCTCTTAAAGGCCGACGGCCGACATGAAGAGGCTTTCAGTAGCTACGAAGCGCTTCTGCGGAACTATATACGAGCCAAGCAGCAGGGCGCAGCGCGATTCGCCAGCGCCTTGGCGCCCAGGACGCAGTTGGGACTTGTGTTCCGCAATTTGGTGACAAATGCATTTGCCCTACCCGGCCTGGCGCGTCTGGTGATCGGAAAAGAAATTACCGACGCGGTGCAACTCCCCGACTATCACTGGCGTTAGCCGGTCCTAGCTCCGCCAGCACCGAACGTCTCTCTTTGGAAAGCGACTCCCAAAGCCGCTGCCTGGGCGGTAGATCGGGCTGCGAGCCTCCACTTCTCGGAAGGCAGGTAGCCGCTGCTCTGGTCGGTGCCCAGCATGGGTAACTCATGCGGACGACTGCCTCCATGAGCCCAGCTGCTGAGACGGCCATCTGATCCTCATTTCATTGTTTAGTCCGCTAGATCGGCTCGGCGGATTTGATCAGCGCCGTGCCTGCGTTAGGGCAGGGTTTCCCACGAGGACAGGCATGGCAGGCATTTCACGAAAATACCCCATGCTGCGGCGCTCGCGGGCAATGTGGACCTCGCGTCGCGTCTGGCAACCGCGGATTGTCTTCTGGGCTGGAGCCATCTCGATCGGATCGATCAGCGTGCTGTTCGCGGCACTCGCAGATCAGGCACAGGGGCTGTTTCGTGCTCTTGTCGGCAGGGACACCGGCTGGCGCCCTTACCTGCCGCTGATCACGACGCCGCTCGGCTTCGTGCTCTGCGCCTGGCTCGCAGAGGTATTCTTTCCCGGCTCGCAAGGCAGTGGTATCCCGCAGGCGATCGCCGCCCGCCACTTGCGCGATGAACACGACCGCAGTCGTATCCTGTCGCTGCGGCTGGCCGCCGGCAAGATCGCGCTTACGGTGATAGGTCTGTTCTGCGGAGCCTCGATCGGACGAGAGGGGCCGACGGTACAGGTTGGCGCCTCGCTGATGCTGCAGGCTGCGCGGAGGGGAGGAATGGCACAGGCACGCGGTCTGATCCTGGCCGGATCGGCCGCCGGCATTGCCGCGGCCTTCAACACCCCTCTTGCCGGCATCGTGTTCGCCATCGAGGAGATGGGGCGGACCTACGAGGCTCGTACCAACGGACTGGTGCTTACTGCGGTGATACTCGCCGGCCTTGCCTCGCTCGGTCTCGTCGGCAACTACACCTATTTTGGCGCAGCCAAGGACACGGTGGCATTCGGCGCCGACTGGCCGTTGGTGATAGCCTGTGGTGTCATCGGCGGCGGCTTCGGCGCGCTGTTTTCGCTACTTGCTTTGACGATCACACGCCGGATCCGGCGCTGGAATGCGCTGCAACCTCTCTGGCGAACACTGGTCGTGGCAGGGGTCTGCGGGCTTGCTGTGGCGGTGATAGGTATCGCTTCGGGCGGACTCACCTTCGGTACCGGCTATACGCAGGCTCCGCGTGGCTATCGAGGGCACCCCTTTGCCTGGACGCTTGGCCGCTTCTGCAATCCGCGCACGGCCAGAACCTCGGCGTCTGGAATGGCAACCTTCCAGTCCGGGATCCACCAATAGTGCAACGAGTTCGGAGCAACCAGAAATCGGACCGGTCCGAGCAGATCGACTGCGGTGCGCAGCGCCGGTGTGAGAGCTGTAGGCGAGTGGAGAACCAGATCGCCGTTGCGGAGCCGCAGGATCGTCATACGGGTACTGAAAGGAAATTTCATCAGCCCCAGATCATACTCTATCGACGGTCCATCAACGATCCACAGGTCCGAAGCGACCGGCTTGAGAACATTGATCGGCTCGTACAGACCCAACGTGGATCGGCCGTTAAAGGATCTTTGAGGCATCGACGTCAGCTATCAATCGACTTGGCGTTACCCGGTTTCGCCGACATCGTTCGACGTCGTTGATCGACCAAATCCGCATTGGTGGCCAGCCATTCGCGAAGGGCAAGTCGGATGATATCCGATCGCGGGACCCCCATTGCAGCGGCAGCCTCGGCAAGCGCCAGTTCGATGCCAGGGTCGAATGGCATCGAGGCAGATTCCCGCAGCATCATCGCGGCGCGAATATCGGCAGGCGCATCATCGAGGGCGAGCGGGTCTCGGCCGTCTGATCCCGCCGTCATGACTGCAGCTCGGGGCGCCGACTGGCTTGAGAGTCATCGTAATTGCGGATGGCGACAACCCAGTCGTTCCTGATTGTGGCCAGGACGAGGCGGCAGCCTTGCGGATAGTAGCGCGGCAGCGCCGCCGCCTGATCGGCAATAACAGCACCGTTCAAGCCGCACAACTCGCCGCCGAGCAGCCAATCTTGACGGCGGTTGGCGCCGACTACCGCGACGTAGTCTCCATCGCAGGGATACCCGATGAGCCCAACTTCTTCATAGTCTTCAAGCTGACGGGATTGCATTTGCCGCACTCAAAACCAAATGCCTTTCGATGGTGAAGAACGAACGCAAGTATTGCGACCTAGCGGCCCGGCACCACCCCAACCTGATGCCGGGCCGTGAGGAAGTGCCCGCGCGGCCGCACTTCCTGACTGCCGTGACGCGGATCTCACGATGCGCCCGTCGGCAGCGTCTCGTTTGCACAGGCAACGACCGGGATCGTCGAATGCTGTTGCCGAGCCTGCGATAGCCACATCCCGCGGCTCTCCTGAGAAAGCCCCTTCATTGCGACGCGCGCCGCTGAAGTGATTTCAAAGGCACCGCAAGAAGCGCACTGGAATTCCACCTTGCGGAGCGCGATATCGGCCTCCAAAGCCATTCCGGCGCAGATCGGACATTTAGAGGGACAGTATCTTCTTTCAAACGACAAGACGTTCATCACGCGAGCCTTCTTTCAGGCCGTATCGAGAGCGCCGCAGAGAAACCGAAGGCAGCGGCGGCAGGGAATTGGTGGACGGGAATGCGGTTCAAGGCGGGGCGACGGTCAACCTCTTGTCTTGGGAGCAACGTTCCTCCGGGTGGCGACTTCAATTTGCTTTGCTTCTACTTCGAGCCGGTCCGGCGCGGCGGACCCCATCAACGCATACGCCGTTCCGCCCGATTGCCAGTAAACTGTCGGTACCCGGCCGTCAGTGGCCGGGGTGGGCGGTACTGCGTCCTCGCCATTCATCGGGGCAGCGACGAGGGTGATGCGCCCAACGCTTGGTGTATCGGCTGTGACGACCACGCTTTGTTTCCCGTTCCACGGCTGCACCTGGACGTCCTTGACCACCCATACCGACGGTAGGGTCGGCATGCTGACGTTGATGGCGCCGACCAGCCGTTCGATCTTGTCCTGCTTCGGCTCGACACCTCTCTCGGGGCCTGCATTGAGCTGCGCGACCCGCAACGCGTCCCGCGCGGCCAAGATGAAGGTTTCATCAGCCGTCTTGCCTCCCTGGCGGAGCGGCATAGTCAACGAGTTCGCGCCCCAGCCGATAGCAACCAGCACGACGGCGGCGAGTTGGAGTCGGAGCAGCGCGAGCATCTTCCCTCGGCGAAACGCACCCTCCAGCTTCTTTGCCTTCGCCACACTCGCACCCGGCGGAAACAGCCGCTGGGGCTGTGAGGCGCGCAACGCCTCCATGCGTTGTGCATGAGCAAAGACCTCCGCCGCCAGCGCCGGCTCACGTGCAAGGCGGGCTTGCAGATCGGATCTCTGCGACGCAGAGAGCTCACCATCCAGCAGACGATTGATATCCTCTTGGGAAATGCCATCAGTATGCCGCATCGCGCCCTCCCACTATCTTGAGACGAGAAGTCCCGCCATCGGTGTTTTCCAGGTTGCGCTTCAGCGCCGCACGGGCGCGGCTGAGGCGCGACATCACCGTTCCCGCCGGCACGCCCAGAAGGTCGGCGGTCTCTGAATATGTGAAACCCAGCACCGCGACCAGATGCAGTATTTCGGCTTGGTCGGCCGGCATTCGCTTTAGCGCCCTTTGTACATTCGCGAGGTCAGCCGAATGCTCCTGCGACGGCGGCAAGGCTGACTCCGCTACATCTGCAAATGATGCCATCCGCTCCCGGGTGGCAAGGGCGCGGCTGGCATGCGTGAGGAAGGTGTTGCGAACGATAGTAATGAGCCAGGGCAGCAAGGGACGTGACGTGTCGTAGCTGGCGGCCATCGTCAGTGCGCGGGCAAGCGCCTCCTGAACCAAATCATCCGCGTCAGAATCGTTGCCGGTGAGGACGCGACCGTAACGCCAAAGATCCTCGAGGTGCGGTATGACGTCCAAGTTGGTCTTCATATCACCAAAGATGTACACTTTTGAGTCACTTCAGGCCTCCACCTTGCATCACGCTGACGAGTAGGCGGCCCAGCGGGCAGGGACAGCTACCGCTGGGCCGACTGGGAGCGTGCTCCTCCCGGTTCCAAGATCTGGGTGCCATGTAACCTCAGATGCTTGCGCCGCTCCCGTGTCCGATATGGCCTTCGATACGTCTCGGCCTCGTGCTCACCCTCCTTGCACCATTTACTAAGGCCGCCCGGAAACTATTCCAGGCAACAGCGAAAATAACTGGGAGTGCGGGCCCCGCTCCTTGGCGAAGCAAGCGTGGAATAGAATCCCTTGCTCGACGGTATCGATGGGGAGCTGGCGTCGACTACCCAGCTGCGAATGAGGCCGTCGCGATGCATCTGGGCGAGATTATCGCAAACATGTTAGCTGCAATCTTGGTAGTATGCGGCCTCGCCCTCATTTTCTTGGTAGCCGGCAGGCCGCTCTTCCCGAGGCGCCAAGCACGAATGGTGGTCCTTCTGCCGGATCCTGACAAGACAGCTTCGATCCGCGACAAGCGCCAGCAACTGCCGGGTTACTTCAATCTTGCGCTCGCACCACGAAAGCCAACGGCATTGCGATAGACCTTCTCCCACGTGCAGGCGAGGGTTTGGGCTGAGTGCACGCAGAACGCCCTAAGTCCGCTCCGCGCGCAGGCAGCATTTAGGCCCGACGGCGGCACTTGCTGTGTTGGAGGCGCCGTGCGTGCGAAGGCACCGGTATCCGCCGACTTTCGCCGATGTTGATATCGCATGATCAGATGGCAGGTTTATCCATCCTCAAAGGCAGAATCGGCTGAGACCTTCCTGGCCTGTTCACGCTCTGGTGTCCACAGTTGGCGCCGTCCATGACCGCGCTTGTTTTGACAACGGCTTTGCTTGCCGAATCCCATCCCACCTAGCCATAATCCGGAATGGACGAACTCTCTATTCCCACCGTCGGGCTCATACTCCTGACGGCCTCGCTTGTCGCCATGATCTCGAGGCGGCTCCGCCTCCCCTACAGCGTCGGGCTGGTAGCGGCCGGGATAGCGCTCGGATTTGTCCCGGGTGGAACCGAGCTGCCTCTCAGCCGGGAGCTGATCTTCACAGTGTTTCTGCCGCCGCTGATTTTCCAGGCGGCGCTTGAAATCGAATGGCGCCATTTCCGCGTCAACCTACCGGTGACTGCTTTGCTTGCCTTTCCGGGGGTAGCGATCGCCGCTGCTGTAGTAGCACTCGGCATGCATTGGCTGCTCGGATGGAGCTGGACTGGCGCAAGCCTCTTCGGCGTGCTGATCGCGGCGACGGATCCGGTCTCGGTGTTGGCTGCCTTCAAGGAGATGAAGGTGCAGCCGCGCCTCGGGTTGCTGGTCGAGTCCGAAAGCCTGCTCAATGATGGCGCGGCGGCAGTCGGTTTCGCCATCCTGGTCGCAGTGGCGTCAGGCGCCGGCGCCACGCCCGTGGGCATCGCCTCTTCCTTTGTCTGGATCGTCGCCGGCGGCATCGGGATCGGCGCGGCCGTTGCAGCGGTGCTCCTTCTCATCGCGGGGCGGACGGAAGACCATCTGGTGGAAATCACACTAACGACGATTGCCGCCTATGGGTCGTTTCTGATCGCCGAGAAATTTGGCATGTCAGGCGTCCTCGCGACGCTCACCGCGGGTCTGCTGGTCGGAAATGTAGGCTGGAAAGGCGCAATATCGGCCAACGCGCGCAGTCACGTGCTGGCCTTCTGGGGCTACGCCGCGTTCCTCGCCAACTCGATCGTGTTCATCCTGCTTGGCGGCCATGAGGCGCATCAGCCGCTCAGCATTTTCGCAGCCAGCTCGGCGATCGCCGTGGTGTTCGTCCTTCTCGGCAGGGTTTTAGCTATTTACCCCCTCTGTTTCCTGCTCTACCCCACCTCGTTGAAAGTCGATCTTAGATATCAGCATGTTCTTGTCTGGGGAGGCCTGCGCGGTTCGCTTGCCCTGGCGTTGGCGTTGGCACTCCCCCAAGACATAGCAGAACGCGGGGCGATCATCGTCACGGCGTTTGCCGTTGTGGCGTTCTCGATCTTTGTCCAGGGCCTGACGATGCAGTGGCTTATCAAAAAGATGGGACTGACTGCCAGGGAATCGGCATAAGAACTGGGCGACCGGTTGCCATCAAGGGGGACTTCATGCTTCGGCAGCCGGCACTGCACGGGGGATGCGGGACGGCAATCCCTCCCGTGTCGAGAGAATGGACCTGAATTCTTTTTCAACCAAGGACGGCTCGGGCTTGCCCGCTTATTGACAAGGCGCCGGAGCAAAGCGGCGCGCTGTCGAAGTGCTGTTAATTTGGGACCAGCAGCCGAGAGGCCTACGATAAGGCTCATCCAATTCGGCTTCATCGGCTAAGCCGGCCAGCTAGTAGGCTATTATGCGGAAGTCTTTGCTCCCGCTCGTCAGCAGTGTGTGGTAAATTCTTCAGCAGTGTGTGGTAAATTCTTCTGCCGGTTGAAGCCTCTGGCAAGCAGCGCCAACTCTGTCGCGCTATCGATCATGAAGCATCCGGGAGATATTTCAGTTCCAATTAAAATGACCAAGGAGACGCGAACGCGGCGTTGTTGCCGCCAGGGGTGGTTGTAACTGAAGCGGTGGCGACGAAATCACCCGGATGGCTTAAGCACAGGGGTGCCCTACTGGGTTTAAAGTGCACGCACTCTTTCCGTCAGACTTGAGTTCCCGGCTCCCTGCTGAAGACAGCATAGTTGGCAACGCGCGCAGCGGCCGGCTAGATCAACCGAGCCGGTGCTCGTCGTCGATCAGCTCGAGCCTGGATGGAGCAGCGTCACCCCATCGCCACAGAACGAGATTCAAGTCGCCGATTGCGGCGCCCTTGGCGAAGCTCGGCACGAGCAGGCCATTATAGCCTTGCGCGACCAGCTCACGGGCAAATCGCTGCGTATGCGCCTCGCCATGGTCTCTCATCTGATCGCGCCATGTCGGGTCGGCGACGGCCGCAGTATCGAGACCCATTGCTGCAAGAGCGGTACCGTCACCCGCATCGAAGACGGCCTCGATCTCGGCACTGTAAGCGACCAGCGTCGTCGGCTGCAGATCGCCCACCTGGTTGGCTTCGCGCAAAGCCGTCAGGACCGAGGTGGACGCATAGAGCGCCGGCATGCCTTTCGGGTTGAAACGCCCTCCATAGAGCTCGGCACCGCGTCCCGACATAGGCTCGCGGGCATACACCGGATTGAGGGCGCGGTAGAGCCGGCCCGAATAGGTGATGGCGGCGATGGTCAGGCGTAAATCCCCGCATCGACCGCGTCGATGAAGTCGAGGATCTCATCAGCTCGACCCTCCCGCACGAGCTGCATGGCCGTCTGCCCCGAAAATCCCGGCAGCGGCTCGGACCGATACCAGGCATAGGCCATGAGCGCGGAGCCAAATCGCGGCTCGACCTTGTTCACGATTTCCACCATCTCGCGCAGGCGGCGCTGCGTCTTGGCTGAGCGCACTCGCTCCCGGCGCTGGACCGCGTCTTTCCCCAGACCAGCCGTACGCGCGATCTCCTCGCTCGTGGTGCGGAAAGCGTCCGCCATCTTCTTCGGTGCGAACAAACCGTTATCCGCATATCGTGCCAGGCCCATCGCAGCACCTCCGTGCACTGCCAAAAACTATGACGCAATATAGCGTCAGTAACGCCGGCATTCAAGACCTACCCGGCTTCTCCCCGCAACGATGGCTGTTCCAGCGATCAGACCTCAACGACTCCACGGGCGGACCGCGCAGGGTGTGCGGCAAGATCGGCCGCTCCGATGATGGCAGCCCCGACCATATCTAGACGCAAGCGGGAGCAGCAGAGCACCCAATGGTGACATTTGGAATCCATTCATTCAGCGATCCGCCAGCGGAACGCGCATGGTTCTTCCTCGTTTTGGCTCTGAGGGAACCATGAAACGGAGACAGAACGATGAGAAGGCTTTTGTTACCTGTTGTGACAGGCGCGCTTGTCGCCTTGTCGGGCGCAGCTTTTGCCGACACTCCCATATCGGCCGCTACAAACCTCAATGTTCGCGCTGGTCCAGGCTCGCAGTATCCGGTCATCGGCGTGCTGCGGGCGGGGCAGACGGCCACACTGAACGGCTGCCTGCAAAACTCGAAATGGTGCACCATCGCCGAGGCCGGTGGTCAAGGCTGGGTTTATTCCGACTACGTCACCGCAGAATTTGGCGGCAATCGGGTCGTCTTGACCGAGCGACCGGCCGATTCCGGCATCGCGGTCGTGAAACTTCCTCGCGATCAGGCTCATGCCGGAGCGGTCGCCGGCGGCGCCACCGGAGCGATCGCCGGCGCTATCATCGGAGGACCGGTGGGCGCTGCTGTGGGCGGCGCAGCGGGGGTCGTCGGCGGCGGTGCAGCCGGTACCGTGATCAATCCGCCCGAGCAGGTGCGCACTTACATCAGCGTGCATCGGGTCAAGCCTGTTTACCTTCAAGGAAAGGTTGTAACCGGCGCGACCCTGCCTGAGACGGTGGCTCTACAGAAGGTCCCGAACTACCGGTACCGATATGTCTATGTGAACAACCGACCAGTGCTGGTTGAGCCGTCGACGCGCCGCATCGTCTATGTGGAACGCTGAAAGTGCCAATCGGCAGTGAATACTGACCGCCGGGCGAGTTGCACGGCAAGGGCCGGAGAAGGCGATAGCGACTTACGATTCGAAGGCGGGCGCATTCACGCCTGTGATCCTAGCGCGCCTGGTTGAGGTTCATTCCTTGCAGAGGACGGCGGCAGCCATCTGGTTGAACTTCAGATTTGAAACTTCCGTCACAAGTTTCATGAAGGCCCCGATTGGACGAAGTTCTTGACGTGCCTTCAGGCACGTTGCGAAAGACTCAGTGAATGGCTTGTGATCTGCGATCGACAATGGCGTCAACCGGTCGTCGAGCTGGAACTCGGTCTTTGACACAATACCGGCACCCAAGCCTGCCGCAACCGCTTCCCGAACACCATCGCGCGGGATCTCCATGACCAGGTTTGGTCGGATCCGATGCAATTCCAGCATCTCCTCCAACGCCCGACGCGTCATCGAACCGGGTTCGCGAAAAATCATCCGCTGCCCGTCGAGTTCCTCAAGATCGATCTGCTGCCGGCCTGCCCACGGATGGTTGCGGTGGACGAAGATGATGACCTCATGGCGGCCGAGTTGAATGAGATCGAGACGCGGATCGTCATAGTCCCGGCCGATGATGGCGACGTCCACCTCGTAATTTATGAGCTTGTTATAGACGACGTCGGAATTGCCGCTTTCGAGCGAGACCTGCACCAAGGGATATTGAGCATGAAACGCGGAGAGAAGTTCCATGACGAAGAACGGACCCACTGTGCCGACGCGCAACTTGCCCGAAATCTGATTGCCCTCGGCGCGCAGTATGCCGACCGCCTGCTCCTCCAGCGAGAAGATCTGGCGCGCCACGGTCAGAAGCGCTTCTCCCGCGTCCGTCAGTTTCAAGCCGCGCGGCGATCGCAAGAAGAGCTGAACATCATACGTCTCTTCAAGCGCTTTGACCTGGGTGGTCACGGTCGGCTGGCCGATGCAGAGCAGATCGGCTGCCTTTGTAAAGCTAAGCTCGCGACCCACCGCGTAGAAGGAACGCAGCTGGCTGAAATTGACGAAATGAAGCTTGTTAGTGCCGCCCACGACCTGTCTCCCTGCGAAAGGCTTCAGCCATCCGCACGATTTGTTCAGCGATTTCCGAGCGTTCCTCCAACAGATCGCACAATATCGTATAGTGGTTTTTTCCGTGCATCGGAACCAGTTCGGCGTGCTGGCCCGAGCCGCTCCAATAGGAAGAGAACCGCCGGGACTGCTCGCGGAACTCCTGGGTCTCGTCTGTGCCGACGACGGCCGCGAGTCGACAACGCGGCACTGGCCAACGGATCGGGCTGATCCTTGCTGCCCGCTCGCGATCGAGCGCAAGCGCCGCATTGAGTGATGTCTCTGTCAGCGGCTCGACATCGAAGATACCGCTAATCGGGACGCAGCCCGCCAGCGGCGCGCCTGCCGTGAGGCTTCTCATAGCAAGTGTGGCAGCAAGATGACCGCCGGCGGAATGGCCGCTCGCGATCCAGAAAGCCGGGGGCGTTGCAAGGTTTCGCAAAATCGCCGGCACGCAGGCCCCGATGCGCGCAACGATCGCGTCAATACGGGTCTCAGGCGCCAGCGGATAGTTTGGCAGCGCCACGGAGAAGCCGCGGCGAACGAGCGCCGAGCCGACGAAGGAATAACGGTCCTTGTCGAGGCTCTGCCAGTAGCCGCCATGTACGAAAACCACCAGCGGCGCGCCTGCGCCGGCCGCAAACAGGTCGAACACTTCACGCGGATGCGCGCCGTAGGCGACGTTGCGCCGGCATGTCAGTGAACTGCGGGCAGCGGCGCTCGTCTCATCGAAACGTCTATAGACGTCCATTCTTTCAGGATGACGGTCACGGAAGACGTAGCCATATTCCTTGCTGGAATTCGCGCCGATCATTCGAAGAGAACGACACTGCGCACCGACGTTCCCGCTCGCATCAGCTCGAAGCCGCGATTGAGATCATCGAGGACCAGCCTGTGTGTGATCTGCCCATCGAGATCGAGCCGGCCGGCCATGTAGTGGTCAATCAGCATGCCCAGCCCACTGCGCCCTTTGACGCCGCCGAAATAGCTGCCGCGGATCGAGCGGCCGTAGCGGACGCCTACCGGCGGGAACCCCATTTCGGCGCCGGGTGGCTCGACACCGAGCAGCACTGCGGTGCCCCAGGCCGGCTGGCAGCAGTCGAAGGCCTGCCGCATGACCGGCACAATGCCGGTACATTCGAAGGCAACGTCGACGCCGCCGTCGGTAAGAGCGCGAATCGCCGGCACGACCTTGCCGCGCTCGCGTGACGCGTGGACAAAATCGGTCATGCCGTAGGAGCGGGCGAGTTCGGACTTGCTGTCCGTCAGGTCGATGCCAATGATCCTTGCGGCGCCGGCAAGCCGCGCTCCTTGCACGACATTGATGCCAATGCCGCCCAGCCCGAAGACGGCAACGGTGTCGCCCTCGCGGACCTCGGCCAGCGCCGCGCCGACGCCCGTCGTGACGCCGCATCCGAACAGGCAGACCTTGTCCAGCGGCGCATCCTTGCGGATCTTCGCCAGCGCAATTTCAGGGACGACCGTATAGCGGGAAAGGGTCGAGGTGCCCATGAAATGGTGCACCGGCTGTAATCCGATCGAGAAGCGCGACGTGCCATCCGGCATGACGCCCTTGTCGCGGGTCGGCTTGATGGTCCAGCAAAGATTGGTCCGCCCGCTCCTGCACATGCGACAATGCCGGCATTCGGGACCATAGAGCGGAATGACGTGATCGCCCGGCTCGAGATCGTAGACTCCCTCGCCCACCTCGACCACTCGTCCTGCGCCCTCATGCCCGGGAATGAGAGGATAGACGCTGGTCGCATTGACGCCGTCGAGCGCGGTGAGGTCCGTATGACAAAGGCCCGAGGCGACGATCTCGACGAGCGCTTCGCCGTGACCGGGCGGCGCGACCTGCACTTCTTCTATCGCTAGCGGCTTGTGGATCTCGAAGCAGATCGCGGCGCGTGAACGGATCATGACGCCTGCCTGCCGAGTTCATCGCCGAAGCGGGTGAAGCCCTTGCGAATGAGTTCGGCGTCGTCCGGCCTTGCGCCTGCCTTGATCATCTCGCGCACGATGCGGATGTCACGGCCGCAGCCGACGCCGATTGCACCGATCAGCCGGCCACCAGTCGTGAAATAGGCGAGATAGGCACGGTCGCCCGGCTTGCCGCGTTCATACGCCGGTCCTCCGATGCTTGGCACCCCTGCCACTTGTATGTTGAGGTCGTATTGATCCGTCCAGAACCAGGGCACCTCGCTGTAAGGGGATGGATTACCGCACAGATAGGACGCAACGACGGCCGCCTGGTCTTCAGCATTCTTCCACGACTCCAACCGCCAGCGCTGGCCGAAGACGCGATTCTCATGCGCTGCGACATCGCCGGCGGCGAAGACATCGGGATCACTGGTCTGCCCGAACTCATTGACGACGATGCCGTTGTCGACATGCAGGCCGGCTTCTCCGGCAATCCGGTCGTTCGGTGTGCCGCCGATGCCCACCACGACAAGGTCGGCCTCCAGCATCGATCCGTCATCGAGATGGAGGCGTCCGGCGGTGCTCAGAGCCTTGGACAAGACGACTTGCCGACCGCAGAGAATGCGTACGCCTGCCCGTTCATGGAGATCGGCGAGCCATTGTGAAAGATAAGGCGGAAGCAAACGGCTCAATGGGCGGTCGGCGGCTTCCAGAACCGTCACCGCCGCACCGACTTTGACCGCGCTTGCGGCGACCTCCAGGCCGATCAGCCCCGCACCGACAAGCACCAACCGCGTGCCAGCCACGATACGGCCGCGTAGCGCGAGCGCATCCGAGAACGAGCGAAGATAGAAGATGCGTGCCGCGACAGGTTCAAGCGATCGGATCCGGCGGGGGGACAATCCCGTCGCCAAAACCAGTTTTCGGTAGGAGAGGCTGGCATCGTTAGAGAGAGCCACGATCTTCTCTCGCCGGTCGATGCCGACCGCCTCGACACCCAGATGGAACCGGACGCCGATTTCGTTCCACCGTGCCGGCGATAGCAGATAAGCATTTGCCGGGACGCCCGACGATGTCAGCACGCCTTTGGACAAAGGCGGCCGCTCGTAAGGCAGCTCCGTTTCGGCGCCGGCCACGTCGATCGGCCCGGTAAAGCCGCCGTGCCGCAATCTTTCCGCGACGCGACCGCCGGCGTGTCCTGCGCCGACGATCACAACCCCGGCCGTCCTCCCTGGGCCCGCCACTGCCGTTCAGGCCCCCTGCCCGGCAGGCGTGGCGCCGGCGCGGCCATTGCGCAGCACCTCGCGGATGATCTCGCGATGCACATGGAAGTAACTCTTGCTGACGCATTGAAGATGCGGCGAGACCTCGTCATGAAGCCGGCCCAGCGCATGAAACGGCACCGAGGAAGCAAGGTGGTGCTCCGCATGGAACGGCATGTTCCAGTATAGCATCCTGAGCAACGGATTCGCGAGCGTGGTCCGGGTATTGGCAAGCAGGTTCGGACTTTCCTCGGCGCCGGTGTGCTCGGCCATACGGATGGCGCGCAGCACGGGCTCGCCCATCACGCGGGGCAGCAGCCAATAGACCAGCGCGATCGTGCTGCCGAAATAGATCGAGACGGCGGCGACGGCGACATAGAAGAGGACGAGCAGCCGGATTTCCAGCATCACCTGCTTCCAGACCGAATCCGGCAGGAACTCACGCTCTTCCTCGGTGAAGCGCCCGGTCGTGCCGCGCCACAGCGTGCCGACCAGCTTCGGCCAGAAGGAGAGGCCGATTATCTGCCCGAAATAGTCGCGAAGCGATGTTGGGAACGGCACGATGTCTGGATCATGGTCCTCGTGCTGGGTGAAGGTATGGTGCGCGGCATGCCTGTATTTGAAGTAGAGAAAGGGACGGAAGGTGAAGGCAGCGACCGCAAAACCGACGGCGTGGTTGATCCATCGCGAATGGAAAGCAGTGCCGTGCGAGCATTCGTGCAAGGGCGCGAACAGCAGCACGACGACGATGCCGTAAGCGAGCATTGAAGGTATCAGCAGCCACGGTGTTCCACCCGAGAGATAGACGGCGAGCACGCCGAGAGCCAGGGCCGTAAGATGGGCCGCCAATCTGGTCAGCCCAGGTCCGTTGGACCGCGTGCGGAGCGTCTTCAGCTTGTCGCGTGAAATGATCTCCGGTCCCGTCAGCGGCCATATCTTGCTGCCGATGCCACCGATCCCAGCATAGCTCGCGGAATTATCGCCTTGCATGCCGATCCTCCTTCAGATTGCGCATTGTCGCGACAGGTCTAACGGGTCGCCACATTGAAGAAAAATTGATTGTTCCCATGGCGTTATCGCTTCGGCGTCAGGCCACGAAGCAATGCGCGATTGCTTCCGCAGAGAAGTCCTTGCGGTGAAAATGTCCCGTCACCCGGCCGCGGCTCATGACGAGGATGCGGTCGCAGGCATCCATCATCTCCTGCAGTTCCGTGGTCAGCAGCAGGATTGCCTTGCCTTGTTCCGCCAGGTCCTGGATGGTGCGCCATATCTCGAACTTGGCGCCCACATCGACGCCACGGGTCGGGTCCTCGGCGATCACGATGTCGCCGCCGCGTGCGATCCATTTGCCGATGACGATCTTCTGCTGGTTCCCGCCGGACAGTTGTGACGCCAGCTGCGACAGGCCGTTGGTCTTGATTGCCAATGTGCGCACCAGGCTGTTGGCCGTCGCGTTTCTTTGCCGGCGCTTCATGAAGCCGAGGCGACCGAGGCGGCGCAGGATCGTCATTGCGACGTTGTCGCCGACGCTCATCGGCAGGATGAGGCCCTCACGTTTGCGATCGGCGGGCATGAAACCGATGCCGAAGGCGATGGCGTCACGCGGAGAGCGCAGTTGCACCTTGCGTCCCTGAACGCGGATCTCGCCGCGATCGATAGACTGGTCGCCGAAGATCGCGCGCACGACTGCCTCGCGCTGGCAGCCAAGCAATCCGGCGATGCCGACGATCTCGCCCGTCCGCACCTGCAGGGAAATATCGTCGAAGACCCCGGCCTTGCCGATCGCCTTCGTCTCCAGCGCTACATCGCCGCAGCGCCTCTCCTTGTAGGCGGACTGGCCCGGCTTGTGTTCACGCCCGACCATTAACGCGACGAGAGCAGCCTCGTTCAAGCCGGCCATGTCCCGGGTCGCAACGACATTGCCGTCGCGGAGCACGGTGACGCGATCCGAAATCTGCATCACCTCGCTCAACCGATGCGAGACGTAGACGATGCCGAGACCGTTGGCCTTCAGCTTGCGAATGACGGCAAGCAGATGCACGACTTGATCATCGTTCAGCGAGGCTGTCGGCTCGTCGAAGACGAGGACACGCGGACGGCACGCCAAGGCGCGGCATATCTCGACGATCTGCTGCTCGTTGAGGCTGAGTTCGCCGACCGCCCGCGAAGGATCAAGGTTGACATGGATCTGATCGAGCAAGTCCTTCGCCATGCGGTTGAGCATCGCGCGCGTCTTGCCGAGACGTCCGGCCGGTTCACGACCGAGAAAGATGTTCTCGGCAACGCTCAGGTTCGGGCACAGTACCAGTTCCTGGTGGACCAGCGCCAGCCGGTTGGCGAGAGCCACCGTGGGATCGTTCAGAACCACAGCCTGTCCGTCGATCCTGATTTCGCCGCTGTCGGGCACCACGAGGCCGTTCATGACCGACAGCAGCGTCGACTTGCCGGCACCGTTCTCGCCGACAAGGGCATGTACCTCACCGGCCTTCAGATCGAAGGTCACGTCGGAAAGTGCAATGACGCCGGGATATGTCTTGCGGATCGATTGGACCTCGAGCAGCGGGGCGCTCATTGCGATCACGCCGAATGATATTTGTTGAGAAGCGCGCGATGCCGATCCATGTCGCCGCGCAGATTCTGATAGACCGACGACCAGACTTCGAAGAAGTCCCGATAACGCTCATGCAGTTTCGGATCAGGGTCGATCGTCTCCTTGACGCGAACGATGCTCGCAAGAGGCTCAGTCGGCGATTTGTAGATTCCGGCGGCGACGCCGGCCAGGATGGCGTCGCCGATCGGGGCGGCCTCACCGATGTCGGGCGTCTTCAACGGCAGGTTCACCACGCTGGCCGTGATTTGGTTCCAGAACCGGCTCTTCGTCGGCCCACCGTTCAGGATCAAACCGTCGACCTTGACGCCGGCCGCGTTGGCGACGCGGACGTTGGAGTAAAGGTCGAAGGCGACGCCCTCGATCAGCGCGCGGATGAAATGCGCCCGTGTCGTCGTTGGGCGTAGGCCAAAGAAGTTGCCGCAAGCATTGCTGTTCCAGTTGGGCGACAGCGTGTTGCCGAGATATGGCAGATAAAGCAGGCCGTCGGAACAAGCCGGCACGCGCCTCGCCTGCTCGGTGAAAAGGTCGAACACGTTGTGGCCCATGCGCTCGGCCAGGCGGAATTCGGCATCGCCGAACTGATCGCGGAACCATTTCAACGACGCACCGGTGAAGGCCATCGGGCCATCGAACATGGTCAGGCCGGGCAGCACGTGCGCCCATTTTAGGATGCGGTATTCCTCGACGTTCTGCTCGGTCGGGATCATGATGCCGAGGTTGGAACCCGTGCCCATGGAGTAATAGGCCTCACCGGCTTTGGTGACACCGACCCCAAGGGCTGCCGAACTGATGTCGGTGCCGCCTGCCGCGACTATGGTGCCGGGACGCAGCCCCGTCTCCTCGGCCGCCTGCCTGGTCACCTCGCCCACCACTTCATGGGATTGGTAGAGCCGCGGCAGCTTCTCCAGCGGAATGCCGATCGCCCTGGCGACAGACTCGTTCCAGCGCTGCTCACGATATTCGTAGGCGTAAGCGAGCCCGGCGTCGCCAGTGTTCATCGTGAAGTTGCCGCACATCCGGTAGGTGCAATAGCCGGAAGGCGACAGGAACTTATGCGTGGCGTTGAAGATGTGCGGCTCGTGCTTCTTGATCCACAGCGCCTTGGGGTCGATGAACCAGGGCGCGATACGGTTGCCGTTGTTCTTGTTGATGGTCGCCTCGCCGACGCTTCGGCGGATGTCTTCGCACTCTTCCTCAGAGCGTGAGTCCATCCAGATCATGGCCTGACGCAACGGCCTGCCCTGATCGCTGACGGGCAGCGTTACGCCGACAAGGCCCGAAAGCGCCACGGCCGCGATGTCGTCGGCGAAGCGGCCCTGCTCCAGGCATTGCCTCACGGATGAGACCACGGCGCCCCAGTAATTCGACGCATCCTGTTCGGCCCAGCCGGGAAACGGGTGAAACAGCGGATGCTCCTGCGAGCCGGACGCCACCACCTTGCCGGTATTGGTGTCCAGAACCGCGGCCTTCACATTGGTCGTGCCGATATCGATGCCGAGCGTGAGGTGTCCACCCATGAAATCGCTCCTCCCTAAGTCGTTATGCTTGTGTTTTCTTGCGGCTCATCTGCGACAAGCCGACCGATATGATGAGAACAACGCCGATGGCGAGGTTCTGATACCAGGTCCCGACGCCCCAGATGGCAAGCAGGTTGAGACCGGCGGCAAACGCAACGCTGCCCAGCAGCGTACGCCAAGGCGATCCGACGCCTCCAGCCAGCGCCGTGCCGCCGATGACGGCGATGGCGATGGCGGTCAATTCATAACCAGCGGCGAGCGGCGCATCGACGGACTTCAGTCGCGCGGTAAAGATGATGCCGGCAATGGCGGCGCACAATCCGCTGATGGCATAGGCCAGCACCACGTAGCGCTGCGTCTTGATGCCGGCATAGAGCGCGGCTTTTTCGTTGCCGCCAATGGCGTAGAAGCGGCCGCCCCGCATGGTGCCGTTTATGAAACCCATGAGGGCAAGAAGAACGAGAAGGAAGATAACGAAACTGATCGGGATGCCGACCATCTTGCTGTCGCCGATCCAGCTGTAGAACGGCGCTTTGAGATAGTAAGGATGGCCGTTGGTGAGCACGTAGTTGAAGCCGCGCAGCGCCGTCAGCGACACCAGCGTCATGATGAAGGACGCCACCTTGAAATACGCTACGCCAATGCCGTTGAGCGCGCCGACCGCGATGCCCGTCGCCAGCGCGATCAAAATGACCGGGACGATCGGGCCGGCATAGGTGTTGCCACGCACCAGCCAACGGCTTCCCAGCATTGGGCCGATCTCGGTCATCACGACCACGCCGACAATGACCGAAAAGATCATCAGCGCCGCGACCGACAGATCGATGCGGCCGGTAAGCAGCACCACGGTCATGCCGAGCGACAACAGGCCGATGACGGCGATGCTGCGCATGAGATTCTCGATGTTGAGCGCGGTGAAGTAATACTCCGACGTCAGCGCACCGACCGCGAAGATCAGCAGGATCAGCCAGATGATGGGATCACGCAGCAACCCCTGCAGGAAGGGCGCGACGCGCGGGGTGGAGAATTCCAGGACAGTCATTTCGCAATCCCCCGCTGCCACATGCCGGGCATCACGACGGCAAGAATGACTGCCGCGGTCACCACCTGCTGCAGATAGATGCTGACGCCGAGCTGATTGAGAAGATTGTTGACGATACCGATGATCAGGGCAGCCACAACCGTACCGGTTATCGAGCCCGAGCCCCCGGATAGCGACGCGCCTCCCAGCACGGTGACCGCCAGAACGGAAAGCTCCATGCCTTCGAAGCCCGCAGGATTGATGTAAGACAGCCTGGCGCTTTCAAGCATGCCGGCAAGCGCCGCGCAGGCGCCGGAAATCGCGAACACGACGGCGCGGACGCCGACGACATTGATGCCGGACAGAGCGGCCGCCTTGACATTGCCGCCGGTCGCGTAGAGCGCACGTCCGAAGATCGAGTACTTCGTAAGCGCGATTGCGGCTGCGCCCAGCACGACGAGCAGCACGACCGGCAGCGGAATGCCTACGAGGTCGCCGCGGCCGAGCCAGAGGTAGGCGGCGATCGGTTCGGGATAAAGCGCCTGGCCACCCGAGAAGATGTTGGCTAGCGCGCGGCTTATGCCGAGCATGCCGAGCGTGGTTATCAGCGAGGGAATGCCCAACGCGGCGACAAGAATGCCGTTGATCAGGCCGATGGCAAGGCCTGTGAGCAAGGTGGTGCCGATGACGAGCGCCGCAGAGCCTGTCGGGATCATCAGCCCGCCGGCGATGCAGGATAGGATCGCGATCCCGGCGATCGACAAGTCGATCTCACCGGTGATCACCACCAGCGTCATGCCGTAGGCCATGATGCCGATCGCGGCCACGGCGAGAAGTATGACATGGATGTTGGCGAGCGACAGAAAGGAAGGTGTGATCGCCTGCCCGGCAATAAGCAGGGCGATCAACACCGCGACGCGGCTCGTTTCGCTAACGCTCAGGTGCCGCCAAGCGTCGGGAGGCCGCGCCTGTGAGGCGACCTGGGTTTCGAGAGTGCTCATGGTCATGACGTGCTCGCCTACCTTTTCGGTCAACGCCTGCCGGTCCTCGCGCGAGAGAAGCCGACAGGCGCGTGGAAGGAGTTGGCGATCAGCCCGCGACTTCCGGACCGTAGGCGTAGGGCCACTCGTCCGGCGTCAGCGTCTCGATGCCCTCGATGTTCATCTTCTCCTTGGTGATCATCGGCAGGTTAGGCGTCATGATGAGCTTCGGCGGCGCTTCGTTGAGGCCTGCCTTGGCGCCGATATGCATGACAACGGCGCGGATGCCGATGTCGCCGATCAGCGGCGTGTAGGGCGACACCATTTCGATATTGCCGGACCTGATTTCCTTCAGCACCTCACGGGCGTCGTCATTGGCGAGGATCATGATCTTCTTCCCGCCCGGAGCGCTGTTCAGCCGGTTCGCCTCACGGATCGCGTCAAGTGCGCCCATGGCTTCCTCGCCGCCAGTGTTGAACGACACCGAGATGTCGTGGAAGGCTTGCAGCGCATCCGCCGTCGACTTGAAGGCCAGCGTGCGCTGGCTGTTGGTGTGATAGTTGGCGAGCACCTTGTAACCGGGCGTGTTACCGATCGCCTCCAGGAAGGCGCCGGTGCGGATCGAGTCGGCCGTGCTGCCGAGATCCTTGCGATTGAAGATGATGTTGCCCTCGGGCGCAGCATGCCTGAGATAGAGACCTTGCTGCAGACCGTTGGCATAGAAGTTGCCAAGTACCTCCGAGCTGATCTGCTCGGACGAAGTGCGGCGATCGAGGCTCACCACCGGGATACCGGCCGCGATGGCGCGATCGACCGGTGGCCCCATCGGCGCCTCGCGGTTAGGCCAAAGCACGATGCCGTCATACTGCTTGGCGATCCAGGTATCGATAACCTGGCCCATCTTGTTGTCGTCGAACTCGGCGTCGATCACCTCGAGCTCGATGTTGGGATGGCGTGCGGCCTCCCAGGCGGCGGTGTCGGCGAGGCTGATCAGCCAGGGGTGGTTGAAGCCGTGAAAGACCAGCCCTATGCGGTACTTCTTGCTGTGATCGAGCACCGGACCTTCGGTCAGCGGCAGATAGTCGGTGAACGGCGACTTGATCTGGAGCTTGCTGTAAGGACCGACGAAACTCGCCCCCATGCCGGGTTTCCACACGAACCCGCCGGCGAGATCGCCGACAGGATAGGCGTCGAGGTAATCGCGAAAGCCGTCCTTTTCGAACAGCGCACTCACGTCCCCGTTCGACATTCCGGCCCTCGCCTCGTCGGAGTATTTCTTGATGAGCGCGTTGATGACGGAATGAACCGACTCCTCAGCCGCCGCTCGAGCAATCGCCAGCGGAGCAGCAGCAAGCACAGTCAGTGTCGCGGCCGTCTTCAAGAGATGACGGCGAGATAATTTGAGCATTAAGATTTCCTCCCATATTTTGGTTTCAGCCCGGGATATGTCCCGAAGACGTCGGTGCTACTTTCCTCCTTCCACCAGGATGTGGACGTAGCCATCCGCCACCTTGGTTTCGTAAGTCTTCAGCCGCTCGGTAACCGGTGGCGAAAGCGGCATACCCGTCGGGATGTGGAACAGTCCTTGATGCAGCGGGCATTCAATCGTCTGGCCATCGATGTAGCCTTCGGAAAGAAATGCATGTGCGTGGGTGCAGATGCCGGCTGTCGCGTAGAATCTGCCGCCGAGATTGAAGATTGCGATACATGCCCCGGCGTGCTCTGTGCGTATCGCGTCGCCGACCGGCAGACTGTCAACACGGATCGCCTGTATCCATTGCATGTCCTTTGTGGTCGTTTCCGCCGCCATTCATTTCCTCGCAGTCGTCATTCTGTTTCGTTTATTTTCGTTGTCTTTCCATACGCGGCCAATTCATTATGGGAATGCCGGTATTGATGACTTCGATAAAAGCTTGCCGAGAGGACTCGCTCGCACAGCGAGGGCGGGAGGAGGAGCAACGTCATTTCGGTACCATCCCCGGCTGATTGTCCGGAATCGGACACAGGCTTGAAGGCCGCCGAATATTGTCCGTAAATCGCGTGGGTTTGGGTTCAGGGAGGCATTCTTGATGACCAACGCATTTCACGCCATCACAGTTGAAGAAGCGGCCGAGGCCTATGTTCGTTCCAGAGCGAAGGGCCGGTTCCTCTCCGTCGCGCAGGCAATCCGCGCCATCCGAATATTGATGCCAGCCTGCCGGGGCGTCCGACCGCGAGTTGGAGGAAATGCTGGCGGCGGTATGCGTCGTTCACAATGTTCCAGTCGCTTTCGACATTGCAACGGCCGACACCGCGGAAACGCGGCTGTACTCATAGGCCCGGAGTGCCCGCGCTCGTCCCCACGCCTACTTCATCGGATGTTCGCCAAGCGATTGTCCACTACCTGATCGACAACGTCGACAATCCGAGCGTTGCGATATCCGGGGTCATCCGCGCCGTCAGAGAAACGTTTCCACTTTGTCAGCTAACGGATTGGGAACTTCGGGATCAAATAGCGAGAAGGGCGATCGACGCGGGATTCGTCGTTGAATTCGATGCCCAAGTCCCCTGACTCACTCGGGGCGGTCCCCGCGTGAGCCATCATCGGCCGACGCCACGCGCATAACTCCGAAAATCAAGAAGCACGAGCGTCCAGTCGAAACCGCCTGGCAAATCCAACAAATTGGATCGCAATCACAAAATCTGTGCGTCGAGGAACAGCCTACTGCTTCATCGGACGTAAGCCTAACGATTGTCCGTTATCTGCT
Source organism: Mesorhizobium sp. B1-1-5 (assembly GCF_006443065.1). NCBI lineage: Bacteria > Pseudomonadati > Pseudomonadota > Alphaproteobacteria > Hyphomicrobiales > Phyllobacteriaceae > Mesorhizobium > Mesorhizobium sp. B1-1-5. The sequence continues at coordinate 29,692 of NZ_VFWS01000004.1, forward strand.
TGATAATGTCGCCGATGCAAGCGGTAGCCGAGGTCATTCGCGCCGTCAGAAATGGCTCAATTTGCCTTGCCCCAATGCGTGCCAAGGCGGCGCATTTACGGCGAGTTCGTCGAAGAAGAGGCGACAGCCGCCTAGCACTGACCGGAAACGATTTTTCGAGGCTCCGCCGCTAGGGCGGCCTTCCTGCTCTTCGCCTGCTCGCCCTCGGCGATGTAGTTCCAGCGGGAGAAAACGGAATATGCCTTGAGGAACGGGATCTCGCGGTCGATTTCCTCGCCCCTGGTGTCCGTCTCCGTCCTGGTGAAGCGGCTGGCGAAGACCACCATAGAGCCGGTCTCGCCCTTGCGAACCCCGCCGCCAAGGTCGAGCGCCTGCTTGAATGTCATCCACATCGGGCTGGAAAAGCCGCGTGCGACGGCCTCCGACCAAAGCAGCAGCACATTCATGCCGTTATAGTGCAGACCATTGTTCCTGAGCGGCCGGGTGACGCTGCCGGAGGCATTGCTCGATTGCCATGGCTGCATCCAAGGACGGATACCCTTCTCCAGCTCGGCGACGATGCGGTCGGTGATCCGCGCATAGACATCGATGCGCTCTGCAGTTTCTTTCCTCGTCATTTTCATAAACCTCCAGTTGGAGGCCGCCCCGGTCGCGGCCCCGTCACGGGTCCACTTGGGCGGAGCAGGAAGGCCGCGGAGTCGTGCGTCGCGAAGCCAATTTCTGGATGCTGATGGCAGCCAAAGCCAAATACGCCACCGCCATATAGGCGCGTCAAACTCTCCTATGACTGACCACCGCCATGTCGCTCAGCGGAACATCGAGCCGCCATCAACGTCGAGCGCCGCGCCGTAGACGAAGGTCGCGGCGTCGGAGCACAGGAACAGGATCGCGGCAGCCATATCCTCGGGCCGGCCCATGCGGCGTATCGGCAGGTTGGCCGCGATGCGGTCCTTGAGGGCCGGATCGATATGGGAATGCATCGGCGAATCGGTCGGCCCCGGATTGAGGGCGTTGATGCGCACCTTCTTTCCCGCCAGTTCGCGCGCAACCGACTTCACCAGCGACAGCGTGCCGGCCTTCGAGGCCGCATAGGCCGTGTCGGCGATGAGGCCGCCGCCGCCATGCACGCCGGCGTCGGAGGCCACGCAGACGATGTTTCCTCCGCCGGCGTTGGTCTGCATGCGCTGCACCGCGCCCTGGACGGTGAAGAAGGTGCCCAGCAGATTGACGCCGAGCACGCGCTGCCAATGCGCCCAATCCTGCTCCGGGATTCTCTTGGCGGTGATGATCGCCGCGCAGGTGACCACATTGTCGAGCCGCGCCAGCCTGGCGTCGCAATAATCGAACATGCGCCCGATGCTGTCGGGGTCACCCATGTCGGCCACTACTTTGTGCGGTGTCCCGACCATTCCGGCCAGGTCGTCATGGCGCTTGGCGAGCCCGTCGGCGTCGCGGTCGCACATCACGACCTCGGCTCCCTTGGAGAGGAATGCACGGGCGGTCTCGAAACCCATGCCGCTCGCGGCACCGGTCACCAGCACGGTCTTGCCGGCAAAACTGTCCGGGGCGAATGTCGCGCATGGATCGGTCATGATGTCTCCGTGGAACCAGAAGGGTTGGTCGGCGACGGCAAGGCTGGTGGTCAGGCCTTCAGGTGCAGCGTTACGAGCACGCTGCACTCCGCGCCGCTGTCGAACCGCGCCGCGATACGCAGCCAGTTGCCGAAATGGCTAAGCCGCGCCATTGCCACACCGTCGCGCTCGGCCGGCATGGCAATTTCGGTGCCTTCGCGCAGCCAGTGCATTCCATCCGGCGAGATCTCGACCCACGCCGTTGCCGTGGGGCCGACAGGCTGTTTCAGCGCGCGCACGAAGAAGATCGCCTCGCGCGCCCATCCCGCCTCGTAAGGCTCGCTGGCCGCCTCGCCGCGCCAGCGCTCGTTGCGCGAGACGACCGCGGTGATGTTCTCGGGCAGCATCAGAAATCTCCGGAAATGCAGATGGAATCGACGTAGAGGAAGGCCCGCTTGGCAATGTCGGTTTCGGCGAACAGACCAAAATTGAGCATGCACCACAGGTTCTTCATCGCCGGAATGCGGATCGAATCGAATCCCGAGAGATCGAAGCTGCGATCGTTGCAGCGCAACCCCAGCGCCGTCATCGTCGCCAGATCGAAATCGAAGCACAGATACGTCCAGTTCACCTTGGTGGGAATCTCGTTGTAGCAAAGGCGCTGCGATCCATCGGGAAGATCGACCCAGCCCTCCGGCGACAGATGGTAGTGGCTGATCGTCTTGTTGTCGGTGCCGATCGGGATGATCCTTTCGGTCTCGCGCTTGTACTGCCATTTCTGCAGATGCTGGCCGTCGAGCGCGTTCAGAAAGCGCAGATGCGGCATGACGCGATCGTTGTTGCTGTTGCCGTCCTGGTCTCCCCCTTGCAGGTCGAAGAGGAGGCCGACGGAGCGCACATCGGTTTCCGACAGCTTGAGCGCATTGGCCTCGGGCTTGAAGGTAAAATACATTTCGAAACGGATCGGCCCGCGTTTCCTGAATGTATGGCGTTTGATGACGACGTTGCGGGCCCCTGGCAGCGGGCGTGTCGCGATCTTCAGCGCATAGGATGAATCCATCCCGCCATGCGAGCCGGCGTCCCAGTGCGCGAGCGTCGACAGCATCGCGCTGGTATGCTGCGCGTAGCCCGGCAGCATCGTGTCCAGATCGTCCTCATAATTGCCGACAAGCTGTGACCAGCCGCAATGGCCGCGCGCGAAATTGTCGAACGACAGTATCCGCGGCAGCGGGTCGAAGCGGCTGAGCGCGGGATCCGCGCGCAGCAGCGCCAGCCGCATCGCCTCGGTCAGGTCGCCGGCCTGGTTTGGAGCCTGGTTCTTCATCTCGGCCTCATCCGGCTTTTAGTTTCTTGACGGCATTCCAGTCGATTTCGATGCCGAGCCCCGGCCGCTGCGGGACATCGAGCGTGCCGTTCTTCTGCCTGACGCAGCCGGGCGCCAGATCGGCCAAACTCGTCTTGAAAGGGCTGGCGTCGCACTCGCATTCCATGACGCCGAAATTCGGCACCGCTGCCGCCAAGTGGACGCTCGCGGTCTCGCAGACAATGCCCGACATGCCGATATGCGGAGCGTAGCGGACGTCGTGCGCGGCAGCGTAATCCGCCATGCGGCGCGTCTCGGAGATGCCGCCCGCGCGCGCCACGTCGGGCTGCAGCACCGACAGTGTCCGGTTGGCGATCAGGCGTTGCGCCTGGTCGAGGGTGAAATTGCTCTCGCCCGCGGCCAGCGGCACGTCGCAGCGCCGGCGCAGTTCCTCATAGCCCTGCTCGTTCTCCGGCCGCAGCGGCTCCTCGAACCAGAAATAGCCGTTTGCCGAAAGCGCACGTCCGACCTCGACGGCCTCGTCCAGATCGTAGGCCCAGTTCGCATCGACGCAGAGCCCGATCGCGTTGCCAGCTCGTTTGCGCACGCGCTCGATCCGTCTGCAGGCCTCGAGCACGGGCCGCGCCATCTTCACCTTGATGCGTGTGAAGCCCTCGCCGACATAGCGATCGAGTTCAGCGTCGGCGGCTTTGTCGTCGACCCAGTTGACGGCGGCGGCGTAGACGTCGATGCGGTCGCGTCCGATGCCGCCGAGAAGTTTCGCGATCGGCTGTCCGGTCGCCTTGCCCAGTATATCCCAAAGCGCGATATCGACGCCGGCGATCGCCTCGATCAGCACGCCCCCTGCCCGGCCCGACAGCGCGCGGCGCATGGATTGCCACAAGCCGCCGATGTTGCGCGCGTCCTGGCCGAGCAGGCGCGGCTTGAGCGAGCTCTCGATAAATTCGACATAGGCTTTGGGCGAAAACCGCGCCAGCGTTTCGCCGACGCCGACGATGCCCTCGGCCGTGCGCACCTCGACCAGCACCAGCGAGACTTTTTCATAGACGCCCCAGGAGGTGACCGTCGGCCTCGGCAGTGTCTGGCTGAGGGGATGGGCAATCACCTCGGCAATCTTCAGCGGTCCCGCCGCGACTGGATCGCTCACGCGCATCGCCTCCAAACGTCCTTCCGGATGGCTTGTAACGTCCACTTATAAACTTAGCAACCATAAAACTTAGTTGCTATGTTTTAGCCATTCATGCTAGGCAGTCCTGAAAGGAACCCGAATGACCGCAGAAGACACCCGCAAGTCGGTTTTCGCCGCAAAGCTCGCAAGTCCGTCCCGGCTTGCCGACGGCGTCTCCGATGCCATCGCCGCGGCCCTGTTCGACGGACGCATCGCGCCTGGCGAAGCGCTGCCGCCGGAAGGCGAGATCGCCAGGGAATTCGGCGTCTCCAAGCCGATCGCGCGCGAGGCGCTGCGCCAGCTGACCAATGCCGGCCTGGTGTCGACGCAGCAGGGCAAGGTCGCCCGCGCCAGGGCGCTGAGCGGCGAGCCGATGGACCGCATCTACGCTTATGCGGTCCGCTCCAGCCTGACGCGATTGCAGGAAGCCAACGAGATGCGCCGCGTCATCGAGGTCGGCATCGCCCGTCTGGCGGCCGAGCGTCGCGACCCGCGCGGGCTTGAGATGATGCGCCAGGCCCTGCACGACATGCATGAAGACATCGGCAAGCCGGGCGATTTCACGCAGGCCGATATCCTGTTCCATCTCGGCCTCGCGGTCGCCACCGGCAACTCCATGATCCGCATCCAGATGGAAAGCATGCGCTCAGTCCAGCGCGAGGTTTCGGAACTGTTCTCGCGGCGCTCCAACCGCACCGAGGCGGATTGGCGGGCGACCGTCGAGCGGCACAAAGCGATCTATGACGCGATCGCGGCGGGCGACACCGACCTCGCCGACAAGCGCATCCACGCGCATTTCGACGCCGCCGACATCGCTTCCTTCGAAGTCGCCGACAAGCTCGGGGAGCAATCGTCGTGAGCCGCGACCGCTTTTCGCTGGTCGGCCGTCGTGCGCTGGTCACCGGCGCCAGCTCAGGCATCGGCCGCGCCGTGGCGATCGCCCTTGCCGAGCATGGCGCTTCGGTCGCGCTGCATCATTTCGGCGACGCCGCCGGCGCGCGCGACACGGCGGCGGCCATCGGCCCCGGCACCGCGGTTCTCGAGGCCGACTTCACCGACAGCAAGGCAATGTCGGCTTTCGCGGACGACGTTGCCGCCTGCCCCATCGACATCCTCATCTCGAATGGGGCGATCGAGCGGCGGCGTGCATGGAGCGAGGTCGACGAAGCGCATATCCAAGCCCATGTCGCAGCAAACTTCACGGCCTTGCTGACCTTGGCCACGCGGCTTGTCCCGGCCATGGCCAAACGCGGCTGGGGACGTGTGGTCGCGACCGGCAGCGTCATGGCCAGGCGTCCGCGCGCCGAAACGATCGTCTACGCTTCGATGAAGGCGGCGCAACTGACGGCGATGCGCGCCATGGCACGTGAGGTGGCTCCGCATGGCGTCACCATGAACGTGGTGTCGCCCGGCGCAGTCGAGACAGAGGCGACGGCCGCGCGCTACCGCGACGCCGCTTTCCGCCAGGCGGTCGCGGCGAAGATCCCCGCCGGCCGCCACGGCCAGGCCGACGACCTCGTCGGCGCTTTCGTTTTCCTGTGCAGCGACGCCGCCCGCTACGTCACCGGCGCCGACATCCCCGTCGATGGCGGCTGGACGATCGGCGATGCGCCCGGCGTGCTGCCGGGAACAACCGCATGACAAGACGCCGCCGCCGGCTATCGGGCCGGGCCGTCGATTGAACCATCATCGTTTCGGGAGGAAACCATGAAGACCGCACTGAAATTCGCATTATCGGCGCTGGCACTCTTCGCCCTGTCGGCGCAATCGCTGGCGCAGGAACTGAGGGTAACCGTGTGGACCGGCAGCGAGGCCCATCTCAAGATGCTGAACAGCATCGCCGCCGGTTTCATCGCCAAGCACCCGGGCGTCACGGTGAAATTCGAAACCGTTCCCGTCGCCGATTATACGCAAAAGCTCACCTTCCAGGTCGCCGGCGGCAATGCTCCAGACATCGCCTGGATGATGGAGGATGCCGCACCCGCCTTCGAGAATGCCGGGCTGCTGATGGACATCGGCCCGACGCTGAAGGCGACCCAGGGATATGATTTCGACGATTTCACCCAGCCGGCGATGGCGCTGTGGCAGAAGGACGGCAAGGTGCTTGGCGTGCCGTTCTCGACCTCGCCTTTCCTGATCTACTACAACAAGGACATGTTCGACAAAGCCGGCCTTGAAGACCCCAACCAGCTCGCCGCCAAGGGCGAATGGAACATGCAGAAATTCCAGGAGGTGGCGAAGAAGCTCACCGAGGCCAATCCCGGCAAATGGGGCTTCGAGTTCAAGGACGGCGAAGGCTACGCCTCGCGCATGACGCATGCGCTGCTGCCGCCCGTGCGCGCCTATGGCGGCGATCTGTGGGCCAACGGCCAGTGCGGCCTCGACAAGCCGGAAGCGGTGGCCGCCATCAAACAGCTCCACGATATGGTGTTCAAGGACAAGTCGATCGTACCGCCGGGAGAACAGGGCGACTATTTCTCCGGCAATTCGGCCATGACCGTGAACCAGATCTCGCGCGCCTCGAAAATGCCCGAGGCGGGCTTCAAATGGGGCATCGCGCCGCTGCCTTCGGGACCGGCGGGCGAGGCTCCTGTCATCGGCCAGGCCGCGCTGACCGTCTTTGCCTCCGGCAAAAACACCGAGCTTGCCGCCCAGCTGGTGACCGAGATGACCAGCAAGGAGAATGTCGCTGTCATGGCGCAGTTCTTCCCGCCGGCCCGCAAGAGCGTTCTTGAAAGCGATGCCTTCGTCAATTCCAACAAGCTGATCCCGCCGGCGCAGATGAAGAATGTCGCCGCCGCGATCGTCAACGGCCGCGTCCACCCCTCGCATGAGCACGTGCCGCAGATCTTCGCCGCGATGGCGCCGCGCGTCGACGCGCTGTGGCGCGCCGATGCCAATGTCGAGGAGGCGCTGAAAGGCGTCTGCGCCGCCATCCAGCCGCTGCTCTGAGAGGACCGCGCTTCGTGGCCGGCACGGCATCGCGAGACAATGCGGCGCGCCAGCCAGGCGCGCCGTGGCTGACCTTGAAAACCAGGGAAATGCTGGAGGCCTGGCTGTTCGTCAGCCCGACCTTCATCGGCTTCCTGATTTTCTTCCTGGGGCCGCTGGTCGCCATCTTCTATTATTCGATGACCGAGTGGAACCTGCTCAGTCAGCAGGCGACATTCGTCGGGCTCCGCAATTTCGAAAATGCCCTGCTGGAAAATCCCGATTTCTGGCATGTCGTGCGCAATTCAGTGGTCTTTGCGCTCGGGCTGGTGCCGCTCAACATGGCGCTGGCGCTCTCGCTTGCGCTGGCCCTGTCGCGGCCGTTCTTCGGCGTCGTCTTCTTTCGCACGGTTTTCTTCGCGCCGGTGGTCACGTCGGCGATCGCCTGGGCGATCGTCTGGAAATTCATGCTGCAGGGTGAAGGCGGCGCCGTGAACCAGATGCTCGCATGGATCGGCATCAATGGTCCGAACTGGCTGCGCGAGCCCAACTGGGCGATGGCGGCCGTTATCGTCACCCGCGTCATCAAGATGGTCGGGCTCAACATGATCCTCTATATCGCCGCACTTCAATCGATACCGCGCGACTATGAGGAGGCCGCGACGCTGGAGGGTGCCTCGCGCTGGCAGGTCTTCCGCATGATCACCTGGCCGCTGCTCGCGCCGACGACGCTCGTCATCATGGTGCTGACGACGATCGGTTCGTTCAAGGTGTTCGACCACATTTATCAGATGACCGGCGGCGGCCCGGAAAACGGCACCCTGGTGCTGGCCTTCTACATCTACCAGCAGGGTTTCAAATTCTTCAATGTCGGCTATGCGGCGGCACTTGCGCTGATCATGTTCGCCATCGTCATGGCGCTCACCCTCGTGCAGGTGATGCTGCGGCGGAGGGACATGGAATGACCCCGCGCCGGATCGAGACTCTCTACCGCATCTGCTGGACCGTGGCCCTGCTGCTTTTGGCTGTGCCCTTCGTGTTCCCGTTCCTGTGGATGATTTCCGGCGGCTTTAAGAGCACCACCGAAATCTTCGGCGCGCCGACCTTGATCCCCCGCGTCTGGCGCTTCGAGAACTTCGCGGAAGTGTTCGCCTATCAGCCTTTCGCGCGGCAGTATTTCAACTCGCTCTACATCGCAGCGACCGTGACGGCGCTGACCTTGTTCATCGCCTCGCTCGCGGGCTACGCACTCGCCCGCATCCGCTTCGCCGGCGCTGGACTGTTGATGCTGTTCCTGGTGATGGCTCTGATGGTGCCGGAAGAGGTCACCATCATCCCGAACTTTTTCCTGATCCGCACCATGGGCCTCATCGACACGCACTGGCCGCTCATCCTGCTGCCGGTCTTCGGCCCGCAGGGCGTGGTGGCGACATTCCTGATGCGCCAGTTCTTCCTGGCGCTGCCCAGGGAACTCGAAGAAGCCGGCAAGGTGGACGGGCTGTCGCGGTTCGGCGTCTGGCGGAAGATCGCCCTGCCAATGGCGCGGCCGGCACTTGCCGCGGTTGCGATCATCACATTCCTGCATTCGTGGAACCTGTTCCTCGAGCCGTTGATCTTCCTCAGTTCGCTCGATAAGTTCACGCTGCCGCTGGCGCTGTCCAACTTCAACGACAGCTACGGCCTGCCTTTGTGGAACCTGCAACTGGCGGCGACGAGCCTGGCCGTAGTTCCCATACTCATCATCTATCTGATCGCCCAGCGCCAGATCATCGAGAGCTTCGCGCTCTCCGGCGTCAAGGGATAAGGCAAGTCGTGACCAAGGTTCTGCTCAAGGATATTCGCAAGCGCTTCGGCACGGTCGAGGTCATCCGTGGCGTCGATCTGGAGATTGAGGACGGCGAGTTCGTCGTCTTCGTCGGCCCGTCGGGGTGCGGAAAGTCGACGCTGCTGCGGTTGATCTCCGGCCTGGAGCATATCAGCGAAGGCGAGCTTTCGATCGGCGGTCGCATCGTCAACGAGGTGCCGGCAGCCAAACGCGGCGTCGCCATGGTGTTCCAGTCCTATGCGCTCTATCCGCATCTGACGGTGCGCGACAATATGGGCTTCGGCCTCAAGGTCCGCAAAGTGCCGGCCGGTGAGCGCGCCCGGCGCGTCTCGGAAGCCGCCTCGACGCTGAAGCTCGAACCATTGCTTGACCGCTTCCCGCGTCAACTGTCGGGTGGACAGCGCCAGCGCGTGGCCATCGGCCGCGCCATCGTCGGCAATCCCGACGTCTTTCTCTTCGACGAACCGCTTTCGAACCTCGACGCCGAACTGCGTGTCCACATGCGCTCCGAGATCGCGGCGCTGCATCAACGCCTGTCGACCACGATGATCTACGTCACCCATGATCAGATCGAAGCCATGACCCTTGCCGACAAGATCGTCGTGTTGCGCGAAGGAAAGATCGAGCAGGTTGGCACACCCCGCGTCCTCTACAAAAGCCCTGGCACCATCTTCGTCGCCCAGTTCATCGGCAGCCCGAAGATGAACATACTGCCGCTGGCCGATGGGCAGCCGATCAGCCACGGCGCGTCCGTGCCCGCGACGGCTGTCTCGGTCGGTATCCGGCCCGAGCACCTGTCGCTCGTGCAGCCCTCGGCCGAAACGCTGCGCGGCAAGGTAAGGCTCGCCGAATACACCGGCGCCGTCACGCTCATTCATGTCGAACTGGACGGGGGCCAGACTTGCCTCGTGATCCATAACCAGGGGACAATGCCTGAAATTAGCGCCGAGGTTGGGTTGAAGGCTGCACCCGAGCATCTGCATTTCTTCGATAAGGAAGGATGCGCGGTTTGACGATCATGAGTGGCTCGCGGGCCGCGATGTTCCAACACCATCTCGACATGGAGTGAGCACCGCCCCCCGAAAATCTGGACCAAGGTTTGCCAATACCCTGCTTCGGGTCAAAGTTTCCGTTCTCGACGGATCAAAGCGACATAGAGGTGAACCACCACTACGCGCAACAACGGAGGACAACGGAGGAAGTATCGTACGTCCCCTTAGTGTGGGGAACGGCGGTAGCGACCTCCCGCTACCATCTTTGATAAATCCAGCCTCGACGGCCAGCCCTTCTCCGCCAAATCCCTGACCTGGACCATGGCTCGCTGGTGCAAGCTCGCCGGGCTTCCGAAAGGGCTGACGCTGCACGGACTGAGAAAGTCGCTTGGCATTTATCTCGCCGAGGCAGAGGCCTCGACCAGACAGCTCATGAATGTGCTGGGGCACGACGACATCGATCACGCGGAACTCTATTCACGCGAGGCATCACAGGTTCGTCTGGCGGTGCAAGGCATGGATCGGGTCGTGCGGCTCGTCACCCGCAAGCCGTTGCTGGCGAACCTTTTGGCGAACCTGTTGGCGAACCGACCCGTAAGCCATTGATAAATAATGATAATGGTGGGCCCGGAGGGACTCGAACCCCCAACCAAGCGGTTATGAGCCGCCGGCTCTAACCATTGAGCTACAGGCCCCACGCGGGCTGGCTTAGTGTTTTTCGCTCGTCCGCACAAGGCTTTCGAAAACTCTGGCGCAAAACGCCAAAATCAGCCCATATTCGCGCCGTAGAGCGGCCTGCGCCCATATGGCGCGAGAAAGGTCCAACCCTTGCGCCGCACTGCCGGGAAATCGATGCCTTTTGCGGGCCGAGGCAGATGCGGCACGGGCGGCAGACCGCAGACTTCGAGGAGTTTTCATGACCAGACATCTTTTGCCCATCGCGCTCGCTGCCGCGGTCGCGTTCCCGGTGCTGGCGAGCGCCGCCGACATCCAGCCTCCGCCACGCATCATCGTGTCCGGCGAAGGCGAAGCGACCGTGGCGCCGGACATGGCGATCCTTTCGCTCAGCGTCATGCGCGAGGCCAAGAGCGCGCGCGAAGCGCTCGATGCCAACAACGACGCCATGGCGGCGGTGATCGCGGCGATGAAATCCGCCGGCATCGCCGAACGCGACCTGCAGACCGCCGGCATCCAGATCAACCCGCGCTACAACTACACCAACAAGGCCGACGGCAGCCAGGAAGCCCAGCTCGTCGCCTATCAGGTGACCAACACGCTGTCGGTGCGCGTGCGCAACGTCGACAAGACCGGCGAGATTCTGGACAAGGCGGTGTCGCTCGGCGTCAACCAGGGCGGCGGCATCGCCTTCACCAATGACGATCCGAAGGCCACGATCACCGAGGCGCGCAAGAAGGCCGTCGCCGACGCGATGGCCAGGGCAAAGACGCTCGCCGAAGCGGCCGGCGTCAGTCTGGGCAAGGTGCTCGAGATCACGGACCAGAATATCGCACCGGTGCCGATGCCGATGGCGGCCAAGTCGTTCGATGCGGCCCGTTCGGCCGTCCCGGTGCAGGCCGGCGAGAATTCCTACAACGTCCAGGTCACGGTCACTTTCGAGCTGAGGTGATATCCAGCCCAGCCGCAGACATGCCGTTAGCAAAACGCCCCGGAGGATCATCCTGCGGGGCGTTTCATAGGCGATCCTCGCAGAGGATCGTCCGCATAGGCGATCCTCGCAGAGGATCGTCCTTTCAGCCTCAGCGATAGATGATCGGGCAACCGCGCTCGTTGGCGAACACCACCACGACACGGTCGCCATACTGGCGGCCTGCCACCTTCACGGTACGGCGGCTGATGTCGACGATGCGGGCGCGGTGCAGACCCATGCGCTCGGCCTTGTCGAGGGCGCGGTCCGGCGAACAGCCGCGCCAATCGCGGTCGCGGCGCCAGTCGCGGCGATAACCGTCATCGTCGCCGGTGTAGATGCCGAAACGCGGGTCGTGTCTGTCCCCAAAACCGAGATAGAGGCTGTCCGCATGTGCCGGAATGGCGGTCAAAGCGCCAAGCCCGACAAGGGCCGAAAGGGCTGCCGTCCTGATCGTGTTGAACATCGTCTTCTCTCCTTATTTTGGGCTGTCGCCCGTAGAACCGATGATTGGAAAATGCCTTTTTGCGTCTGAACCTTCCGCGAACCGGCCATTCATGTCCGGTTCATATAAGCGCGAACCCGCCAGGGTTCGTCGCTCGTGCCAAAACCGCGAACCCCTAGGTTCTAGGTGCGAACCCGCCAGGGTTCGTCGCTCATAGTGCTTAAAAGCGAGGTCCTTCAGGATTCTAAACGCGAACCCGCAGGGTTCGTCGTTCCTCGTCAAAGCGCCTCGTCAGGGTTCGTCATCCAGACGCGAACTGCTACGGTCGTCCAGACGCGAACCGGTTACGGTTCGTCGTCCAATATATAATCAAAATAATCGTCCGGCTCGGCCAGATCGGTTTCCTTGGCCTTCACCCGGCCCCGGATCGAGATGCCGGCTTCGTGCACGGTCTCAGCGCTTCCCGAAACAAGTCTGTGCCACCAGTAGAGATCATGGCCCTCGGCGATAAGCCGGTAGGCACAGGTCTTTGGCAGCCAGGTGATGGTGCGCACGTTCTGCGGCGTCAGGCCGACGCAATCGGGCACCCGCGCCAGGCGGTTGGCATAGTCGGAGCAGCGGCAGTTCTCGGCGTCGAACAGCCTGCAGCCGACGCTCGTCCAGAAGATCTCGCCCGTATCCTCGTCCTCGAGCTTCGACAGGCAGCATTTGCCGCAGCCGTCGCAAAGCGATTCCCATTCGGCCGGGGTCATCGCCTCAAGCGTCTTGGTTTTCCAGAATGGCGCGGTCATTTGGCTGGATTTGGCCCTCCGCGGCCTTGCGGTCAAGCGCTGTGTGGCGGCGACCCAGTATCAACATTAGAAAAACACGAAATTGCCTTCAAAAGGCCGGCCAGGCATCCTTGGTTGGCGCCAATGCCCGACGGAACCAATTATGGTTGATGAAAGTTTGGGCAGGGATGGGACCCCATTAGGAGAAATCGATATGAAACGCCAACCACGGATTCTGGCGGGCACGGCAATCGGCCTGCTTATGGCATCCGCGCCGTTGGGCGCGTACCCGCTGCAGGGGGGGGTCGCTTCCGGCGGCCTGCATGGAGCGCCGCTCGTGCTGGCTCAGGCCGCCTGCGCCGAAGGGCAGTCGGCCGAAGAATGCGCGCAGGGTGGAGCTGAACAGCCGCGTAAAAAAAAGCGCGAGCAGCAGCAGCAAAGCGAATCGGCGCCGGCCGAACAGGCCGCGCCCGCCGAGTCCGAGCAACAGCCGCGCAAGAAGCGGCACGAGCAGCAGCAGACGGAGGGCGCCCAGTCCGGGGAAGCTGCACCGGCCGAGCAGCAGTTCAAGCCACGCAAGAAGCGCGACCAACAGCAGCAGATCGAAGCAGCGCCCGCCGACCAGGGCGGCCAGCCTGCGGCCGACGAGCAGCAGTTCAAGCCGCGCAAGAAGCGCGACCAGCAGACCGAAGCTGCTCCAGCCGATCAGGGCAGTCAGCCTGCAACCGAAGAGCAGCAGCCACGTAAGAAGAAGCGCAACCAGCAGGCCGAAACGGCGCCGGCTGAGCAACCGGCCGAGCAGGCCGCACCGGACCAGCAGCAACAACTGCGCAAGAAGAAGCTCAATCAGCAGCAGCAAAGCGAGACGGCTCCGGCCGAGCAGGCCACGCCCGACCAGCAGCAGCAACTGCGCAAGAAGAAGCTCAATCAGCAGCAGCAGGAAGCCGCACCCGCGGAACAGCCGTCAGAACAGCCGGCAAATGACAACCAGCCCGGCAAGCGGCGCAAGCAGGCCCAGCAACCTGCCGAGCAAAGCCAGACCCCTGCCGAACAGACGCCAGCAGGCCAGGGTTCTCGCAAGCTCAAGCCGTTGCCGGTTCCCGGAACCGCGCAGGCACCTGCCGAGACCGAGCAAGCGCCGGCTCAACAGGAACAGCTTTCGAACCAGAACAAGAGGCAGGCCAAGAAACCGCTGACCGAGCAGCCCGCAACCGGGCAGCAGCAGCCTGCCACTGGTGAACAGCCGGCCAACAATCAGCCTGCCAACAATAACCAGCCCGAAAGCGGCGGCAATGCCGCGCAGGGCGCGGCGCCTGCCAATCCGAACGAGGCACCTGTGCTTGACAGCCAGAAGGATGCCATGCGCAGGCACAAGGGCCGCCAGCCGGCCGGCCAGAACGAGACTGGCCAAGCCGGCGCTGAACAGAGCGGTAATCAAGCCGAGCAGCAGGGCGGCAATCAGGCCGGGCAACAAGCCGGCCAGCAGGCCGAGAAGCAGGCTCCCGTAAATCAGGGCCCGCCGCCCACCGACGACAAGTCGGCGCAGCAGGCGATCAAGCCCGAAAAGATCGTCCCAGTGGACCAGGAGAAGGGCAAGCGGATCGAGCTTACGCCCGAGCAGGTTGTCCGCGAGCGTCGCCGGCCGCAGGGTGCCGACGTGGTGAAGCAGTTCGGCGACCGGGTGATCCTTCAGTTCAACAACCAGACATTCGTGGAAAGCAACGAAGCTCCTCGCATCACCCGCGGCGCCAGGGATGTTTACTACGAGGATCTTTCGGGCGGCCGCACCCGCGAAATCGTGGAGCGCGACAACGGCGTCAGGATCATCACCATCCGCAACCGTAATGGCGACGTCGTCCGGCGATCTCGCGTTACATCGGATGGCCGCGAATATGTGCTGAGCTATGTCGACGAGCGCTACTATAACGACGTCGACGAGTGGCGCGATCCCGGCGACGACCTGCCACCGATGCGGCTCGACATCCCGCGCCGGGACTACATCCTGGATTCGGAGGAAGTCGAGGATCCGGACGAATATTATACCTTCCTCGAGCAGCCGCCGGTAGAAAGGGTGCAGCGCCTCTACTCGATCGACGAGGTCAAGCGCTCGGCCCGCGTGCGCGACATCGCCCGGCGTATCGATCTCGACACGCTGAACTTCGACTTCGGCTCGGCCACGATCTCCGACACCGAGGTGCAGAAGCTCGAAGGCGTGGCCACCGCCATGGAAAAGCTTCTGAAGAAGAACCCGGCCGAGACCTTCCTGATCGAAGGCCACACCGACGCCGTCGGCACGCCGGACGCGAACCTCGCTCTGTCGGACCGCCGCGCCGAGGCGGTGGCCGAGGCGCTCACCAACGCCTTTGGCATCCCGGCCGAGAACCTCACCACGCAGGGTTATGGCGAGGAGTATCTCAAGGTGAACACGCCCGGTCCGAACCGCGAGAACCGGCGTGTCGCCATCCGCCGCATCACTTCGCTGGTGGCGCCGGTGGCGAGCAACAGCGGGCAGTGATCGATGCATGTCGCCCAGAACTGTGCAGCGGTTTTGGGACAACAACATGCATTGAAAGGAGACGTAAACTGCGACGCGCTGAATCCGTTTCAGCGCGTCGCGGTTTAGCGTTTGATTTCAAGATGCTGTCCGGATTTTCGGAATCAGCGCGCAAGATGAAAGTCCGTCGCCCGGATGGGCTTTTTTCCTTGCCGGCTCAAGAAGAATTGTCCTGCCTGGCCCGCCCTGCTCATTGAATTGCCGCATTGCGGCACCCAGATTCCAGACAGGGCGTTCCCTGCCCTGTCCCGACTCCAGCGGGACACGTCGAGCCCCGCCGGGCCCCCTCCCCGGCGGGGTTTTTTGCCTTGAAAACCTGTGTCACCTGGCCGAAATACGCCCAGAGCAAATTCCAGGAAAAGTGTGAGCGGTTACGCCCGGCGCCTTCGCCGTAGCCTTCCGTCTGGACTTGCGTCAAAACAAAAGATGGAGCGGTTCGCCTTTTCCGTGAAACGGTGAAACGCTCCGACGGATTTGGCCTAGGCTTGTCAGCTTGACGGCGCCTTGATACCATCTATTGGTATTGGAGATGAGAGATGCCCAAAAACACCTCCGTGACCCTTGGCGATCAGTATGATGCTTTCATCCAACGGCAAATAGCGAAAGGCCGCTTCGGCTCGGCAAGTGAAACCGTCCGTGCCGGTCTTCGCCTTCTCGAAGAACAAGAATTGAAACTCGAGCAGCTGCGTGCCGCTATCGACGAAGGAGACATGTCGGGCAACCCCGAGCCGTTCGACATTGAGGCGTTTCTGAAGGCAAAGAAACGCGGATGAAAAGAACGGTCCGGTTTTCGCCGAAAGCGAGGCGGGACCTTGATGGTATCTGGGATTATTCGCTGAGCCAATGGGGCGCAGAGCGGGCAGAAGCCTACATCCGCTCCATCCACTCCATGATCAATCTGATAGACCAGTTTCCGGCGATAGCACGAAACGCGTCGGATGTTCGACCTGGCCTGCTGAAATATTCAGTCGGCTCGCACGTCGTGTATCTGCGGATGAGTGGGCAATCCATTGACGTTGTTCGTATTTTACATCAACAGATGGATTATCCGAGACACCTCTAAAAGGCTCGCGTTATCTTCGTGTTCGAATTGGCGAACACCTCGTCAGGAACAAAGAAATCGCCGGCAAGTGCCCCTTTGGCGTCCGGCGCATAGATCGAAAAGTCCGTCACGCCTTCGGCGCGCAGCACCTCTTCGTCGATGTAGAAATTGCCGGTCGCTTCGCGCGACGGGCGCATGAAGATCGCATGCGCGGCGTCGGCCATGATGTCGGGCGAGCGGCTCATCGCGGCCACTGTGGCGCCGCCCAGAAGATTGCGTACGGCCGCGGTATCGATGGTGGAGATCGGCCATAGCGAATTGACCGCGATACCGTCCTTGACGAATTCGGCGCTCATGCCCAGCGTGCACATCGACATGCCGAACTTGGCCATGGTGTAGGCGACATGGTTCTTGAACCACTTGGCCTTCATGTCGAGCGGCGGCGACAGATTCAGGATGTGAGGATTCTTTGCCAACTTAAGGTGGGGAACGCACATTTTGGAGACCAGGAAGGTGCCGCGCGTATTGATCTGGTGCATCAGGTCGTAGCGCTTCATGTCGGTCTCCAGCGTGCCGGTGAGCTGGATGGCGCTGGCATTGTTGACGCAGACGTCGATGCCGCCGAACCGCTCGACGGTTCTTGCCACCGCATCGGCGACCTGCGCCTCGTCGCGGATGTCGCAAAGCACCGGCAGCGCCTTGCCGCCGGCCCGCTCGATCTCTTCCGCCGCGCTGTAGATGGTGCCCGGCAGCTTCGGATGCGGCTCGGCGGTCTTGGCCGCGATCGTCACATTGGCGCCGTCGCGCGCCGCGCGCAGCGCGATCGCCAGCCCGATGCCACGCGATCCGCCCGAGATGAACAGCGTCTTTCCGTGGAGCGACATTTTTTGCCTCCCGTCATTCTTCGGTGCGATCCTTGCCCGCACCGACCCGCGGACACAAGGGCGCGCGCATGTGGTCCGTGATGACGCTGCGGAGCCTTGTCGTCTTGCCGAGCTTTGCAGGAGCGATATATATTCTAGACAAGCAGGTAGAATATATAATGGCTCTATCGATCAAGAATTTGGAAGTCGAGCAGTTGGCGCGCGAGCTAGCCCGCCGACGTCGCGTGTCGGTGACGGAGGCGATCCGTCAGTCCCTCGAGCGCGAAGTTGCACGCGAGCGGCTTGTGCCTCGCGACGAAAGCAGCGATCTTTTTCAACGTCTGATGGCGATTTCGGACAGCGGCGCGCGGATTCCGAGGCGGGAAAATGCGATGACCGAGGATGAGATCCTCGGTTACGACGATCTTGGAATCCCGACGCGATGATCATCGATTCATCGGCCCTGGTCGCGATCCTCCGCGCCGAGCCGGGTCATGATCGTTTCGTGCGGGCGATTGCGAATGCCACAAGGCGATTGATCGCAGCGCCCACCCTTCTCGAAACGAGCATGGTGCTCGCCGGCGGGTGGCAGGATGAAATCCTGGAGCCGTTCGACGCCTTCCTGCGCACGGCTTCGATCGAGACGATCGCCTTCACCGCCGACCACACGGCCATCGCGCGCTACGCTTTCCTGCGCTACGGCAAGGGTCGTCATCCCGCAGCGTTGAACTTTGGCGCCTGCATCGCTTACGCCACCGCCCGGCTCGAGGCGATGCCGCTTCTGTTCAAGGGCGACCATTTTCGGCTCACCGATATCGAACCCGCTGTTTGAGGCGTCAAACCAGCACCAGCCCCTGCCGCATCGCGATAGCAATCGCGTCCGTGCGGTTGGCGGCGCCGAGCTTGATCAGGATGGCGGCGACATGGAACTTCGCCGTGTGCACGGAAATGTTGAGCCGCCGGGCGATGACCTTGTTTGGCGCGCCTTCGGCGAGCAGCGCCAACACCTCCGCCTCGCGCGGCGACAAAGCCGGGCGAGGCTGGTTGTCGTCAGGCGTCTCTTCCTCGACAGGCTCGTCATCGTGGAAATCGCCATGCGCGGCCTCCGACGGCGCCGCCTTGCCGACGCGGTAGCCTGAGGCCGCCAATCGCGCCGCGGCGGCGATCAGCAGGCCATCTGCGGAGGCAGGCAGCACGGCCAGCACGTTGTCTGCCACCTGCTCGCTGCCCGCACGCCGCGAAAGCAGGACGATTGGGGTGGCCGAACTGACAACCCGGCTTTCCAGGCCGGCCTCATCGGCGATGGCGACCTCCGCCATTTGGCCGACGCCGCTTCCAGCCAAGGCCGGCGCCAGATCGTCGCTCGCGGCCAGCGCATCGGCAAGCTGCTCGGCGCGCTGGGCATCGCCGAGCGCGACCAGCACCGTCAGCCGGTGAATTGCCGGCTCCGGCCTCGCGATCGCCGGTCTCGCGACTGCTTGTGCTGCGCTGTTTGCCATAGACCCTCTCAGCTCAGCGGCTTCTCGCCGATGGTGATCGAGACGTCGCGCTCAGCGCCGCCGCTTGAAACACCGAGCGTGACGGTGGTGCCGGCGCTGTCCGGCCCGAGCTTGCGGATAAGCTCGCGCGGACCATGCACCGCCTCGCCGTTCCAGGCGACGACGATGTCGCCGACATGCAGGCCGGCGGCCTTGGCAGGGCCGTTATCGTCGAGGCTCATCACCATGGCGCCTTTCGTGTCGCCATTGCGGATCGGATGCAGCCCGGCGCCGAGATAGCCGCGCGCGACATGGCCCTTCTCGCGCAGCGTCGCCACCGCGCGCTCGATCGTCTCGTAGGGCATCACCAGCGTCCGCCGGCGCGGCCCGAACAAGAGCATGCCGATCACGCCGCCCTTGGCGTCGAGCACCGGCCCGCCCTCGAAGCGCCCGCCGGTGTTGATGGCAAGATTGATGCGCCGGTCGATCGTGCCGCCGCGCATCGAGCGCCAGGCCGGCCCGACCTCGCCGACCGTGCCGAGCACCGCAAGCGCGGCGCCGTCGCTGTTGCCGGCCGCAATCGCGATGTGGCCGGGCCGCACGGCGCTGGCCTGAGCCAGTTGCGGCAACCCGGCGGCCCCGGAAGCAGGCCTCAACAGGGCAACGCCCGTCGAAGGATCGCGTCCGACGAGCTCGGCCTTGACAGTTTCGCCGGAAGCCAGCGTCAATTCGGTCTCCTCGCCGGCTTCGACCGCTTCCTCGGCGGTGACGAAATAGCCGTCGCGCCAATGGAAGGCGCTCGCGGTGCGGTGATGGTGCGTGACGAAACTCGCCAGCGCGGGGGCGGCGGAAGCCGCGATATCGGCGATCGCGTCGGAAAAGGCACTGAGGTTGAAGTCGCTCATAAGACTGTCTCCTGGGTTCGTGACCCAGATATCGCTCGGCAACAGCGCCGCGGGTACTCGCCTGACGGCTAGTCGCCGGCCGGACTGGCCATCTGGTCAGGTCGCGGCAATTGCGGCTGCTCCGCACATATAGTGCGTGTCGCCCAAAAGTGCTGCGCGGTTCTTGGGGCAACGACACGCGCCAAGGAAAACATCATTCCACGAGGGAACACGCCGATGGCTTTCGCAGCCGAAAAACTTCCGTCTGACGACAGTCTGCTCGACGCCTATTCGGCGACGGTCGCCGACGCCGTCGACCGCATTGGACCGGCCGTGTGCCGCATCGAGCGCATCGGCGCCGGCGGCCACGGCTCCGGCTTCGTCATCGCGCAGGACGGGCTGGTTGTCACCAACTTCCATGTCGTCGGCGACGCGCGCGCCGTGCGCGTCACCATGCCGGACGGCGCCTCGCGCGAAGGCCACGTGCTTGGCCGCGATCCCGACACCGACATCGCGCTTGTGCGCGCCGACGGCAGCTTCGCCGACATTGCGCCGCTCGGCGATTCCAAGCGCCTTCGCCGCGGCCAGATCGCGATTGCGATCGGCAATCCGCTCGGTTTCGAATGGACCGTCACCGCCGGCGTCGTCTCGGCGCTCGGCCGCTCGATGCGCGCCTCGACCGGCCGGTTGATCGACGACGTCATCCAGACCGATGCCGCGCTCAATCCCGGCAATTCCGGCGGACCGCTGGTTTCGTCGGCGGGCGAGGTGATCGGCGTCAACACCGCCATGATCCATGGCGCGCAGGGCATCGCCTTCGCGGTCGCGTCCAATACCGCCAATTTCGTCATCTCTGAAATCATCCGCTTCGGCCGCGTGCGCCGCGCCTTCATCGGCGTTTCCGCCGACACGACCAACCTGCCGCGCCGTGCGGCACTTCTGTCGCAGGTGACCACGAACACGGCGGTGCGCCTGCGCAGCGTCGAGAAGAACGGTCCCGCCGCCAAGGCCGGCCTGAAGGAAGGCGACATCGTCGCTGCAATAGACGGCCGGCCGGTCACCGGCGTCGACGACCTCGTGCGCATGCTCGATGCCGAGCGCATCGGCCGCGAGACGCTCTGCACGGTCGTTCGCCGCACCGGCGTTTCCCAGGTTATGGTGACGCCGGTGGCGCGGACGAGCTAAGATCGCCGCGCCGGCCTATCCCCCGGTCACGCCCTCGGCATATTGCGCCAGGAATTCCTCGCTCGGCGGGATCGGCTTGATGACGTCGATCAGCACGCCGTTGGGGTCCCTGGTGATGAAATGGCGCTGGCCGAAGGGCTCGTCGCGTAGCGTGCGCAGGATCGGCAATCCTGCGGCGACGACCCGCTCATAGACGGCATCGGGATCGCGGACCTCGAAATTGATCAGCAGGCCCGACGTGCGCCCCCGCCCTTCTTGCGGGATCGTCTCATGGTCGCCCTGGACGATGCCAAGATTGACGCGCTTGTACTCGCTGGAGCGCAGATGCACATACCAGTCGCTCGCAAACAGCGGCTCGAAGCGGAAATGCTCGACATAAAAATCCGCAGTGCCTGCGACATCATCCGTCATCAGCACGGGATAATAGCTTGTCGTCTTCATCTTTCCTTCTCCTCTCATCCAACATACAGTCTGTATGTAAATGCAAATAACATACAGGCTGCATGTATGCAACAAGAGTCCGGACGCCGTTCCAACCGCG
Organism: Mesorhizobium sp. B1-1-5; assembly: GCF_006443065.1. Classification (NCBI taxonomy): domain Bacteria; kingdom Pseudomonadati; phylum Pseudomonadota; class Alphaproteobacteria; order Hyphomicrobiales; family Phyllobacteriaceae; genus Mesorhizobium; species Mesorhizobium sp. B1-1-5. The sequence goes on from NZ_VFWS01000004.1 coordinate 50,910, forward strand.
ACCGCACCGAGGCGACGCGCGCCGATCTGATCCGTGCGGCGCGAAAGCTGTTCACGGAAAAATCCTATGCCGAGACCGGCACGCCGGAGATCGTCGCCGAGGCCGGCATGACGCGCGGCGCGCTCTACCATCACTTCGCCGACAAGCAGGCGCTGTTCGCGGCAGTCGTCGAACAGGAAGCCGCGGCCGTGGCGGCCGAGATCGACCATGCCTCGCCGTCGTCGTTATCCGCGCGTGACGCGCTGATCGCCGGCTCGGACGCCTATCTCGAGGCAATGCGAGCGCCCGGCCGCACGCGGCTTCTGCTGCTTGACGGGCCGGCCGTGCTCGGGCGCGCCGCCATGGACGAGATCGACAGCCGCCACGGCAACCGCTCGTTGCGCGAAGGTTTGGTCGCTGCGATGCGCGCGCAGGCAATGACCAGATTGCCGGTCGAGGCGCTGACCGCTTTGCTGGCGGCCGCCTTCGATCGGGCCGCTTTAGCCATCGAGGCCGGCGCGTCCGGCGAGGATTACCGCGCGGTGATGATCGCACTCATGGACGGCTTGTCTCCGGCTCCTCCTCCGTCCAAACGCCCGGCTCCATCTCGTTGAAGCAGCCGAGTTGCCGCTTGAACTCGTCGATCAGCCAGGATGCCGCCGGCTTGGGGCTGCGGTCGGTGCGGTGCATGGCATAAAGCGGCGAGCGCACCTCGCGATAGGGCTCCAGTTCGAGCTCGACCAGTCGGCCGCTGGCCAGGTCGTCGGCAATCAACCAGCGCGGCAGGCCGCCCCAGCCGAGACCTTCGCGCATCAAGGCATGCTTGGTGCGCACGTCCGTCAATCGCCAGGTCCGATAGGCAAACACGCCGTAGTCGCGCCCGCGCGTCCGCTCCGACTGGTCGGAGACGACGAGCTGGATATGCTCGCGCAGATCCTCGACGGCAACCGGCTTCGGTAGTTTGGCCAATGGGTGATCGGGGGCCGCCGCAGGCACCATCGAAGTGAAGCCTATGCGCAGCAGATTGACGTCGGCATCGCCGTGCAGGCCGCCGAAGCCGAGATCCGACTGGCCGTTGAGGACTTGGTCGACGATCAGGCCGAGCGAGCCGATATAAAGCCTCAGCATCACCGCCGGGAACTGGGCCTCGAAGGCCTTGAGCACGCGCACCAGTGCCGGTGAAGGCAGCGCCACGTCGACCGACACCGTCACTTCCGCCTCCAGCCCTTGCCGGTAGCCGTCGGCGCGCGAGCGGATGCGATGCAGCACGCCGATCATGCGCCGCGCATCCTCGAGCATCGCCTTGCCGACATCGGTCAGTTGCGGCTCGCGCACGCCTTCGCGTTCGAACAGTTTCAGGCCGAGCTGTGCTTCGAGATTGGCGACGCCGTAGCTCACCACCGACTGCGCCCGGTTGAGCTTGCGTCCCGCGGCCGAGAAGCTGCCGGTATCGGCCACCGCTACCAGGATTTGGAGCTGATCCAATGTTGGGTTCGGCTGCATGCGCATCCCATCCATTTTATAGATTGATTGTATGCATATTATACCAGTTATCCTGATATGGCGGCAATCCCATATTGGCCGGGAAGTTCAATCCAACCCCAAGGGGACACCGCCATGTCTACTCTTCTCGTCACCTCCAGCCCGCGCGGCGACGCTTCGCACTCGACCCGCGTCGCCACCGATCTTGCCCGGAAGCTCGCTGCCGCCGATCCGGCCAACACGCTTGTCGTGCGCGATCTGGTCACCAATCCGCTGCCGCATATCGACCCTGATTACGCTACCGGCATCTACACGCCGGCCGAAGCGCGCACGCCGCGCCAGGCCGAGGTCGTCGGCGTTTCCGACGCCGTGCTCGACGAGCTTTTCGCTGCCGACACCGTGATCCTCGCGACAGGCTTCATCAACTTCAACATCTCCTCGACGTTGAAGTCCTGGGTCGACCACGTCGCCCGCTCCGGCAAGACCTTTGCCTATGGCGAAGGCGGCCCGAAGGGCCTCGTCAACGGCAAGAAGGTCTATATCGTGCTCGCTTCCGGCGGCATCTATTCCGAAGGCGCCGCGGTGCAGATGGATCATGCGGTTCCCTATCTGCGCAGCGTGCTCGGCTTCCTCGGCATGACCGACGTCGAAGTCATCCGCGTCGAAGGCGTCGGCATGGGCGCCGACGCCGTCGCGGCGGCGCTTGCCAAAGCCACCGCCAAGGTCGACGCGATCGCTGCTGCCAATGCGGATCGGGCTGCAGTCGCGGCCTGATAATATCTGGAAACCAAGAAGGCGGGCGCCGATCAGCGCCCGCCTCTTTTTGCATTTTCGCCCCGCTGCAGCGGCGGCAGCACCACGGCCGGATGGCGGTGCTCGCGCAGGATCAGCCTCGCGGCGCCGAGCGCGATCCGATATCCTGCTCTGCCGACAGCGATCCGACCGCCGCCTGCGCAAACAGCTGGAACGACTTTTTCTTCCCCCTGGTCCTGATTACCTCCGACAATTTGAAGACACTGCCTTAAGGGCTGACCGTGTTCGTCGACGAATTCACCACCGACTTGGGGTGCTGTTCACCGGGCTGACACTGGCGGCGCTGCCGATTACCCTGCTCTACCTCGTCCTGTCGAAGCGGTTCATTTCCGGCATCACGCAAGGCGGGGTCAATTAGGCGCAATCCAACAACGAAGTCAGGGCATCAAAAGTGGCGAACCAGAACAAGATCATCATCACCTGCGCGGTCACAGGCTCGATCCACATGCCGTCAATGTCGCCGCATTTGCCGGTGACGGCGCAAGAGATCGCGACCGCGGCCATCCAGGCGGCCGAGGCAGGCGCGGCGATCGTCCACCTCCACGCCCGCAATCCGGTCGACGGACGCCCAGACCAGTCGACCGAGGCGTTCGCCCCGTTCCTGCAGATCATCAAGCAGCGCTCCAACTGCGTCGTCAACATCACCACCGGGGGTGCGGCGACGATGAGCGTGGAGGAGCGCGTCAGGCCGGCCAAGGTGTTCGCGCCGGAAGTCGCGTCGCTCAACATGGGCTCGATGAATTTCGCGCTGTTCCCGATGCTGGAGCGCTTCAAGACATTCGAGCATGACTGGGAGCGGCCCTATCTGGAATCCTCGCGCGACCGCATCTTCCGCAACACCTTCGGCGACATCGAGCACATCTTGCGCACCTGCGCTGACAACGGCACGCGCTTCGAGATCGAGTGCTACGACATCGGCCACCTCTACACGCTGGCGCATTTCGTCGAGCGCGGCCTGGTCAAGGCGCCGTTCTTCGTCCAGAGCGTGTTCGGCATCCTGGGCGGCATCGGCACCCACCCGGAAGACGTCGCCCATATGAAGCGCACGGCCGACCGCCTGTTCGGCAACGACTATCACTGGTCGGTGCTGGGCGCCGGCCGCCACCAACTACCGATCGCTACGCAGGCGATTGCGCTGGGCGGCAATGTGCGGGTCGGCCTGGAGGATTCGCTATGGATCGGCAAGGGCAAGCTCGCCCGCTCCAGCGCCGAACAGGTGACCAAGGTGCGCCAGATCATCGAAGGCCTCGGCGCCTCGATCGCCACGCCCGACGAAGCGCGGCAGATCCTCCAGCTCAAGGGCGGCGACAAGGTCGCTTTCTGACCGCTAATCCAAATTCCATAGTTTCGCCGCCTGGCTTTTTGTTTGGAAATACTGCCGCTCACAGGTACCAAGCGGTTTCTTTGCACTTCCCGGAAGGAAGTGGAAATAACTTGGTGGCACCATTGGTTATTCAATCGGGCTGCGTTATCGCTCGCCAATGTTCCTTTCAATCGCCACTACCCATCATCCGGCTACCGATCTCGGCTTCCTGCTGCACAAGCACCCCGAGCGCCTGCATGAGACCGATCTCTCTTTCGGCAAGGCATGGTTGTTCTATCCCGAGGCCAGCGAGGCGCGGTGCGAGGCCGCACTTCTGCTCGACGTCGACCCCGTTGGATTGGTGAGGGGCAAGGGTCGGGCGGACGGATTGCTGGATCAATATGTGAACGACAGGCCTTACGCGGCGTCTTCCTTTCTGTCCGTGGCGCTCAACAAGATGTTCCGGACGGCAATGAGCGGCATCTCCAAGGAACGCCCGCAACTCGCCGAAAGCGACCTGCCGCTGGAGGCTGTCGTGGCGCCCTTGCCGATGCGCGGCGGCGAGGCGATAGTGCGGCAGCTGTTCGAACCGCTGGGCTGGACCGTCGAGCTGACCCCAATCGAAGCCATCGGTGCCAGTTCGGGAGGGCTCCGTTACGGCCATCTGAAATTGTCCGGCCTCGGCCGGCTGAGCAATCTGCTCAACCACCTCTACGTCCTAATCCCGGTGATGGACGACGCCAAACATTACTGGGTCGGCGAAGACGAGGTCGACAAGCTGCTGTCCAAGGGTGCGGGATGGCTGGAGCACCACCCCGCCAAGGAGCTGATCGCGCGCCGCTATTTGCGCAACCGATCGGTTTTGGCCCGCGCGGCCCTGGCGCGACTGGTGCCTGAAACCGCGGCAGCGGAGACGCCAGTTGAAACCCGCAGCTCGCCCGAGGAAACGCTCGAGGCGCCCATCCGGCTGCACGACCGGCGCCTGGATGCGGTCGTCGAAGCCATCCGCGCGAGTGGCGGGAAAGTTGTCGCGGATCTGGGCTGCGGTGAAGGTAAGCTGCTCGACCGACTGATGCGCGAGCGATGGGTCCAAAAACTGTTCGGCTTGGACCCCGCGGTCCGCGAGCTCGAATGGGCGGCAAGGCGGCTGAGACTGAATGAAGCGGGCGGCCCGCCGGAAGGGCGCGTCACGCTGCTGCATGGTTCGTTGACTTACCGGGACAGTCGCTGGGCCGAAGCAGACGTCGCTGTCTTGGTCGAGGTCGTCGAACATCTCGACCAAGACAGGCTGCCTTTAGTCGAGCGGATTGTCTTTGGCGAAACCGCTCCAAAGACCGTTATCGTGACCACGCCCAATGCGGATTACAACGCGCTTTTCAGCAGTCTGCCCCCGGGCACTTTCCGTCATCCGGATCATCGCTTCGAGTGGAGCCGCACCGAGTTCAAAACCTGGACAGCTAGAATAGGCGAGACATACGGCTACGCCGCTGAAATCAGTGGCATAGGGGTTGAGGATGCCAACCTGGGCGCGCCTACACAGATGGCGGTGTTCACGCGATGAGGGAAGTCGACAAGACCAATCTGGAAATTCCGGATTTCGCACTGGTCGTGCTGATCGGCTCGACCGGGTCCGGTAAGTCGACTTTCGCCGCCAGGCATTTCCTGCCGACCGAGATCATCTCGTCTGACCGATGCCGTGGACTCGTCTCCGATGACGAAACCAATCAGGATGTTTCGGCCGACGCCTTCGAGCTGATGCGCGACATCATCGGCAAACGGCTAAAGCATCGCAAGCTGGCTGTGGTGGACGCTACCAATGTGAGGCCAGCGGATCGGAAGGCATGGATCGAACTGGCCCGCAAATGGCACGCCTTGCCGGTCGCCATCGTCCTCGACCCCGGTGTCGACATCTGCCTGGCGCGCAATGCAAGCCGACCGGACCGCTCCTTTGGCGCTGGGGTGGCTCAGCGCATGACAATGGAGATTCGCAAGGGTCTGGGCGGATTGCAGCGGGAAGGCTTTCGCCAGGTCTGGAAGCTCACCAGCGAAGCCAGCATTGAGGCCGCCAAAATCTCGCGCCAGCCGCTTTGGACCGACAAGCGTCACGATACCGGCCCCTTCGACATCATCGGCGACGTGCATGGCTGCGCCGACGAGCTCCAGGCCTTGCTCGGCAAACTCGGGTATGAGGTCGTCTGGTCGCAGGATCGCGGCGAGCGAACCGTGGCCGTCACTCCCCCAAATGGCCGCAAGCTTGTCTTTGTCGGCGATCTCGTCGACCGCGGTCCCAACACGCCCGATGTGCTGCGCGTCGCCATGAGCATGGTGGCGGCCGGAACCGCTTACTGCGTTCAAGGCAATCACGAACGCAAGCTCAGCCGCTGGCTGGAGGGCCGCAAGGTCACGGTCGCCCACGGCCTTCAACAGACCATCGACCAGTTGGACACGCAGGATCGCGGGCTGCGCGAAGCGCTGCCGGCCTTTCTCGACGACCTGCGCAGCCATGTCTGGCTGGACGGCGGACGCCTGGCCGTTGCCCATGCCGGGCTCAAGGAAGAGATGATCGGGCGAGGCTCGGGCGCCGTGCGCGAATTCGCACTCTATGGGGAGACGACCGGCGAGATCGACGAATTCGGCCTGCCGGTGCGGGCCGACTGGGCAGCCGCCTATCGCGGCAAGACGGCAGTAATCTATGGCCATACACCGATGCTGATGGCCGAATGGGTCAACAACACCCTGTGCATCGATACCGGCTGTGTGTTCGGCGGTAAGTTAACGGCCGTGCGCTGGCCGGAACGCGAGCTGGTTGAGGTGCCGGCAATCCGAACATGGTCGGAACCCATACGCCCGCTTGGCGCATCGAATATGGAGAAATCGGCACAGGCCGATGCCGATGGTGTGCTCGATATCGAAGATGTTTCCGGCCGCCGCTGGATCGAGACCGAGCTGAAAGGCCGGATCGTCGTGGCCGAGGAAAATGCGGCGGCCGCCCTAGAGGCCATGAGCCGTTTCGCCATAGCGCCCCAGTGGCTGGTGTACCTGCCGCCGACGATGTCGCCGTCCGAGACTAGCGGTCACCCCGACTGGCTTGAACGCCCGGAAGAGGCTTTTGCCTATTTTCGCGAGCGCGGCATAGCCGAGGTCGTGTGCGAACAAAAGCACATGGGTTCGCGGGCGATCGTCGCACTGTGCCGGACCGCGCAGGCGGCGCTGAGCCGCTTCGGCGTTTCGGGCGGCGAGACCGGCGCAATATGGACCCGGACAGGGCGTTCCTTCTTCGGCGACAACGCCATGACGGAAGGCCTGCTCGCTCGGCTTCGCGCAAGCGTCGATGCCGCTGGCCTCTGGGAGGAACTAAAAACCGACTGGCTGCTGCTCGACTCCGAAATCATGCCCTGGTCGGCCAAGGCACGCAGCCTCATCGAAAGTCAGTACGAACCAGTGGCGGCGTCGTCCGCGGCCGGTCTGCGGCTCTGTCGCGATGCCTTGGAGAGAGCGAAGGCGCGAGGCGTCGACGTGATGGATCTGAGCGCACGGTTCGCCGATCGGGCCATGCGCGCGGGCAAATACGCCGGCGCCTGGTCGCCCTATGTCTGGCCGGTTTCGAGCGTCGATGATCTCAGGGCGGCACCTTTCCATCTGCTGGCCAGCGAGGGCCGCGTCTGGTTCGACCATGACCACATCTGGCATATGTCGCTGGCCGATCGCCTCGCCGCGGAAGGCGTCGTCGTGCACACCAGATGGCGCAGCGTCGATCTGGCCGATGCCGGCGCCTGCACGGAGGCCGTCGCCTGGTGGGAGATGCTGATCGCTTCAGGCGGCGAAGGCATGGTGGTCAAGCCGCGGGATTTCATTAGCCGCGGCAAGAAGGGCCTCATCCAGCCGGCGCTCAAGGTGCGCGGCCAAGAATATCTGCGCATGATCTACGGCCCCGAATATGACGCCCCGGATAACCTTGTCCGGCTGCGGGAACGGCATCTGGGCGGCAAACGGAACCTGGCGCTCAGTGAGTTCGCGCTCGGTCACGAGGCGTTGAAGCGGTTTGTCGCGAGACAGCCGTTGCGGCGAGTCCACGAATGTGTCTTCGCTGTATTGGCGCTCGAGAGCGAGCCGATCGATCCGCGGCTCTAATTAGCCGAACATCCGCTCGCCTTGCTCGTCGACCAACTGGATGCCCTTCTTGATCGAGATGTCGACGGCGTCGTCCAATCCGGCGAAGCGGTCGGCGCGGATGAAGCGGTGCTCCTTCATCACGCCGTCCACTTCCTTCGAGACGACGCCGCAGGTCTGGTACTGGCCCTCGGCCTTGTAGGGCGTCGCGCTGATCAGGAACCCCTTGTGCTCGACCTGCTTGGCCGGCTTGGCGGTGCCGGCCTCCGTTGCCTCGCCACCGCCGCCGCCAAACAGCTTTTTCAGAAAAGACATTTTCAAAACTCCCATTCACGCGGGCACCAAGGATTCGCGGCGCCCCTGTTACGCAGGCTTTGCGTCAGCATGCGCGAATGCGCCGCCGTGTTCCAGCCCCTTGACGAAAACGCCGACCAGAAGCTCGACCTGACGCGAGATCTCCTCGGCCTGCCTGCTGTTCGAATTCGCCACATAGCCGCTGGTCACGATGCCGTGCACGCTCGACCACAAGGTCCGCGCCGCAAGCGCGCGGCGGTCGTCGTCGAGGCCGAAATCGCCGGCCTTGAGCACGCCGGCAACGATGTCGAAGAGCGCGTCGAGCAGCGCGTCATAGGCATCGGGGCCCGGTCGCGTCGCGCGGCGGCGGTTGAAGGCAAGCACCGCCGGCCAGCTGCCGGGATGCGCCTCGACGAAGCGCACATAGGCCGCCGCCATCGCCAGGATGCGATGCCGGACATCGGTCACCCCTTGCCTTTCGAGATCGGCCATGGCCGCCAAGCCTGTCGCGCCGAGCCGGTCGAGCAGCCGCATGTTGACGGCGCGGTGCACCTCGTCGAGATCGGCAAAGAGGTTATAGACGGATCCGACCGAGATGCCGGCCTGCTCGGCGATGGTGCGTGCCTTCAGATTGTCGGCGCCGCCCTCGTTGAGCAGCACCTCGGCAATGGCGAGCACCTTCTCGCTCATCTCTTCCTTGTCCAGCGCCATGCTTTCTTGTCCTTACGTCCGTAGTCGGCAAGCCCGCGATTCATTCCGTTGCTTGCGTTTACCATGTCCGGCGCCTCATGAACAGCGTTCAAAATAGCTCTTGAACAATGTTCATTTCCTGTTATGTTGAGCTTGTGAACAACGTTCACGAAAACAGGGAGAAGAAGACCATGCTTAGCCTGATCAAGACATTGCTGGACGGCGCCAGCGCACGGGCCGAGGACAATCTGAAGGATCGTTTTGCGATCGACCTTCTGGCCCAGCGCATCCGCGACGCGGAGGCGGGCCTTGCCGCCGCCAAGCAGACGCTCGCCTCGCTGATCGTGCGCCAGCGCGCCGAGCAGACCAGCCTCGACCAGCTCGACCGCCGCATCGCCGATCTGGAAACCCGCACGCTCAGCGCGCTTTCCGCCAACAATCAGGCGCTTGCCGAAGGCGGCGCCTCCGCAATCGCCGAACTCGAGAACGAGCGCGAGGTCCGCCGCGCCACAGTCAAGAGCCTGAGCGAGAAGACCTTGCGGATGCGTCTGTCCGTGGAACAGGCGCATCGCCGCATCATCGATCTCAACCAAGGCATGATCTCAGCCCGGGCGATCGATGCCGAACGCAAGGCGCAGTCGCGCCTCAACCGCTCGATCGGCCGCACCGCAAGCATCAACGAAGCGGAGGAATTGCTGGCCCGCATCAAGGACAGCTCCGACCCGTTCGAGGAGGCCGGCATCCTCGACGAGATCGACGGCGAGCTGCGCCACGAGGCGATCCGCGAACGCCTCGCCGAAGCAGGCCATGGGCCGGCCACCAAGGTGCGCGCCCAGGATGTTCTGGCGCGCCTCAAAACCCTGAACTGAGCCCGCAATTTCCCGTGACAGATCAAATCCAAGGAACACGACGATGAATGGCAATCAGACTTATATCCTGTTCAACACCATATCGGTGGGCGCTGCCTATTTCATGCTCGGCCTGTCGCTGTGGCTGGCGCCGGTCGACCTCTCGACCAAAGGCTACTGGGCGATGGGCGTGCTGCTGCTCACCGGCAGCCTGGTGAACCTGGTCAAATACCGCACCGACGAGCGGATTGCGGCCGAGACCACTGCCAAGATCGAGAAGGCGCGCAACGAGAAGCTGATCAGCGAATACGTCGGCAAGGAATAATCCCCTGCCCTTGCCGATCGCTGACTGAATGCAAAAGCCCGGAGCGATCCGGGCTTTTGGGCTTCCCTACGAGAATGTCTTAGCGGCGAGCCAAGGCTTCGATCGCCTCGGCGGCGTCTTCCAGGATGCTGATCGCCTCGGCCTGCTTGTCCTCCGGCGCGTCGGCGATGTCGCCGAGCGCGGCGCGCAGCCGGTGTCGCAGCGAGCGGAACCGGTCACGCGTTTCCGAACGGCCGCGGCGCCCCTCGTCCTTGTCGTCGCCCCAGCCGAACCATTCGCGCGCCGCGGCCATCTTGCGGCCGAAACGCTCGAGATGGTCTAGCACGCTGTCGATCATCTCGCGGTTCTCGTCCAGATGCGCCTTGCCGGCCTCGGTGATCGAAAACACCTTCTTGTTGCCTTCGCTCGAGGATACCGCGTAGCCCGCCTCCTCCAGGAAGGTCAGCGTCGGATAAACCACGCCCGGGCTCGGGCTGTAGATGCCGCTGGTGCGCTCTTCCAGAGCCTTTATGACGTCGTAGCCGTGGCGCGGCGCATCGGCCAGCAGCGACAGCGTGATCAGCTTGAGATCGCCATCGGCCAGCATGCGCCCGGCGCGGAACATGTCGCCCGGGCCGCCGCGTCCACCGCCCCTGCCGCCATGGCCGAACGGGCCGAAGCCGCCGCCCCCTCTGCCACCAAATTTGCCGGCCATATGCATGAACATGCGCTCGCCGAAGTGGTTGTGTCTGTGCATGGATTGCTCCTTGAGTTATATCTTACGATACATCGTAAGTAAGACGCGGCGCTTGTTGAGTCAAGATATATCTTAAGATGTATCTTACGCCGTTCCAAGATCGCGCATACGTCCTCATACGGCTGGGCCAGACCGCTTTACCAACGGCCCTTGCGTCGGTTCCAGGCGTAGAGCACGTCCGCGAAACGGTCATAGGCAAAGCGCGTCAACGGCAGCGCGATGGCGTTGCCGAACAAGCTCGCCAGCCATCCCTCGCCCGGCGTGATCCGCCAGACCGCGATCGCCACGTCGGCGCCGACCAGCAGCCGCCCGCCGGCATCGGTCGCATGCAGGCGCCGGCGGATATTCTCCAGCGAGGCGCCGAAGGCGGAAAGCGCCTCGGGTTCGAAATTGATGTCGCGGAATTCGATGCGGCCGACCTTGACCGCCTCGACCAGCCGCCGCTTCTGCCGGTTGATGCCGGCGTCGCACACTGGACAGCGTGTGTTGTACCAGACGGTCAGCAACGGCTCGGGCATGGCGCGACTATCGGGAATGCGGCGCGGCTTCGCAACAGCCGCGCTGCGCCCGTCAGCCGCTTTACCCGAGCGAACTGATGATCTCCCGATAGGCGAATTCCGGAAACGCCTTCATCGTCCGCGTTTTGACATTACCGCCCGACGACAACATCAGCGCGAAGCGGGCGAGCACTGCATCGTCCGGCGCTTCGACGATGGCGACCATGTCGCATTCGCCCATGGTCAGGTAGAATGCCTTGAACGAACCGCCCATCTCCCCCAGCAGCTTCTTGGCGGCATCGAGCCGTTTCGGCGATTCCCGCACATTCTTGGCGCCGAGCTCAGTCCAGTTGATAAGCACGATATAGGTTGTCATGGCACACCTCCCACCGGGAGCCACGGAGCGCGACACCTGGCCGCTGCGACCGGCGCCGGGGCGGGCATCCGGCTTGTCGCCCATAAATGCATCCGACGCCCGATTATCCTCCTGTCGGGCAAACCCGGCAAGGCGGCATGAGAGGTAGCCGTAAAAGCAAAAAGGGCGCCCGAGGCGCCCTTTCGATTTCGTGTGATTGTATTCCCGCTCAGCTGTCGAGGAAGCTTCTGAGCTTGCGCGACCTGCTCGGATGCTTGAGCTTGCGCAGCGCCTTGGCCTCGATCTGGCGGATGCGCTCGCGCGTTACCGAGAACTGCTGGCCGACTTCCTCCAGCGTATGATCGGTGTTCATGCCGATGCCGAAACGCATTCTGAGCACGCGCTCCTCGCGCGGCGTCAGCGAGGCAAGCACGCGTGTCGTCGTCTCGCGCAGGTTGGCCTGGATCGCCGCGTCGATCGGCAGGATCGCCATCTTGTCCTCGATGAAATCGCCGAGATGCGAATCCTCCTCGTCGCCGACAGGCGTTTCGAGCGAGATCGGCTCCTTGGCGATCTTCAGCACCTTGCGCACTTTTTCCAGCGGCATGGCGAGCTTTTCCGCCAGTTCCTCCGGCGTCGGCTCGCGGCCGATCTCGTGCAGCATCTGGCGCGAGGTGCGCACGATCTTGTTGATCGTCTCGATCATGTGCACCGGAATGCGGATGGTGCGCGCCTGGTCGGCGATCGAGCGGGTGATGGCCTGCCGGATCCACCAGGTGGCGTAGGTCGAGAACTTGTAGCCGCGACGGTACTCGAACTTGTCGACCGCCTTCATCAGGCCGATATTGCCTTCCTGAATGAGATCCAGGAACTGCAGGCCGCGGTTGGTGTATTTCTTGGCGATGGAGATGACCAGGCGAAGATTCGCCTCGACCATTTCCTTCTTGGCGATCGCGGCCTCGCGCTCGCCCTTCTGCACCTGGTTGACGATCTTGCGGAATTCCAGGATCGAGATCGCCGTTTCGGTGGCGAGGTTCTGGATCTCGGCGCGCAGCTCCTTGATCGAATCCTTCTCGTTCTTGGTGAACTCCTTCCAGCCGCGCGAGGTCAGGTTGGCGATCGAGCGCGTCCAGTTCGGATCGAGTTCCGAGCCCTGATACTCCCGCAGGAACTCCTCGCGGCGCACGCCATAGCTTTCGGCGAGGCGCAAAAGCTTACCCTCGTTCTGCACCAGGCGCTTGTTGATGTCGTAGAGCTGCTCGACCAGCGCCTCGATGCGCGCGGCGTTGAGTGACAGCGACTTCACTGCCTTGATCAGCTGGTCCTTCAGCTCCTTCAGGCGGCGGTCCTGGCTGGGCGACAGCGTGCCGGCCGCGGCCAGGCGGTTCTCGACCTGCTGGTCCTGCAACTTGCGCAGCTTCTTGTAGGTATCGGCGATGACGTCGAGCGTCTCCATCACCTGCGGGCGCAGTTCCGCTTCCATCGCGGCCAGCGACAGGCTCGCCTCGTCCTCGTCGTCTTCCTCTTCCTCCAGCCCGCGCGTGTCGCCGCCGACATTGGTGATGTCGTCTTCTTCCTCGCGTGCCGCCGAGCGGCCGCGCGGCTTCTCCTCGGGCTTGGGCGCTTCCTCGATGCGTTCGACGACGGGCGCCTGCTTGGCTTCGGGGCCGGCATAGGTCGCCTCGAGGTCGATGATCTCGCGCAGCAGGATCTTCGATTCGTTGAGCTCGTCGCGCCAGATGATGATGGCCTGGAAGGTCAGCGGGCTTTCGCACAGCCCCGCGATCATCGTCTCGCGGCCGGCCTCGATGCGCTTGGCGATCGCGATTTCGCCCTCGCGCGACAGCAGCTCGACCGAGCCCATCTCGCGCAGGTACATGCGCACCGGGTCGTCGGTGCGATCGGTCGGCTCTTTCTTGGTGGTCGTGGCGGCGACGGCGGTGCCGGTCTGCTCGGCGAGCTCGTTGGCGTCTTCCTCGGCGTCGGCGGCCGGCTCGGCTTCGGTCTCCTCGCCCACCTCGTCGTCCTCGACGACGTTGATGCCCATGTCACTGAGCATCGCATTGATATCTTCGATGCGGTCCGGATCCGTCTCTTCCGAGGGCAGCACCGCGTTGAGCTCGTCGAGCGTGACATAGCCGCGTTTCTTCGCGGCCTTGATCATCTTCTTGACAGCATCGTCGGAAAGGTCGAGCAGGGGGCCATCGGTGGCGCCTTCGCGTTCGGTCTCGACCTCTTCCTTTTCCTTTGTCGCCATTCTTTGTCGTCTCCAAGCGGCCGAATATCGAGGCCGCGTAAACTGCCGTACCGGTTATGCTGGACGCGCTCGCGCCGGAACGCTTTTCACCGGCCCAGCAACCGTGTCATCTCTTTTGTTTTGTGCATGTCTCTGTCCCAAACCGATTTCCACTTTTGGGCGACATGCATTAAGTCCAGATTAACCCTGATATCTGGAGCGGGCACTTTGCCTGTCCAGTCGCCACCGGTGCCTCACATCGCTCGAATTCCCGTCGATGCCGTGCCACGGTTAACGTTTCGAATCGTCCTGATTCCGCCAATCTGCCAGAAGGTCAAGCGCCTCTGGCATGATTCGCATGAAAAAAGCGAATCAATTACCCGACTTAGAGGCGTCGATTCGACGCGCCGCGCATTTCCACTTCACTTCCAATGGGTGGTGTTCGGCCTAAACGCGGCCAACCCTGCCCGACGAGACGCCGAATCCTTCGATCAGCGCTTCCGTTGCCTGCACATCGTTGAATTGCGCTTGAATCTCGACGAGATGCCGGAAGTTTTCGTCCGAAGGGTCTGCATCGAGCGCCGCCTGCGCCTGTTTCAGCTCTCTATGTAATGTGCGGGCGCTGCGCTGCAAGTGGAGCGCCTGGTTGAAGGCGTCGCGGGCATCGTCAAGCGCCGCCGTTTCCAGCGCCGGCCATTGCCGCGCGCGCTTGATCAACTCGACAGCCCGCTCCCAGATGCCGCCGCAGCCGGCGCGCTCGATGGTCGCGATGACCGCGCCGCGCTCGTCGGCCGCTTCATGCGCCATGGCGTCGAGAATGGCCGCGTGGAGCTTGCGCAAATCCAAATTGGCGAGGTCGAGGAATTCGACATGCGCGAAATTCTCGTCAATCAGCGCCGGGTGGTTGACCAGCGCCACGATAATCGTCGCCTCGCGCACCGACATCCCCTCGCCGGCCCGCTTGACCAGCGCCGAGCGACCCAGGCTCTCGGTGATCGCGGCGCGCCCGCCGGCCGCCCCACCTTTCGCGAACTGCCCGCCGGGCACGGGCGTCTTGCCCTGCCCCGGCTTCCAATCCTGACGGCCTTGCCGAACATTCCGCTGGGCTCCGAAGAAGCTCCGCACCCGTTCGCGCATCACCTGTTGATATTCGTAGCGAACACTCTCGTCCCGGATACGGCTGGCGAGTTCACTCAGCCTTTTTCCCAACTCGGCGCGTCGCTCTGGTGTCTCGAAGACGCCGCCGGCGGTCTCCCGCATCCACAGAAGGTCGACAAGCGGTCGCGCCTCCGCCAGCACCACGCGGAACGCGTCCGGTCCCTCGGCCTTGACCAGGTCGTCGGGGTCCTTGCCTTCCGGCAGCAGCGCAAAACGTGCCGAGCGCCCGGCCTGCACGGAGGGGAGCGCCAAATCCGCGGCACGCCATGCCGCCTTCAGCCCGGCCTGGTCGCCGTCGAAGCACAGCACCGGCTCGGGCGCCATGCGCCACAGAAGCTCGAGCTGGTTTTCGGTCAGCGCCGTGCCGAGCGGCGCCACGGCGTTCTCGAAGCCGGCCTGCGCCAGCGCGATCACGTCCATATAGCCTTCGACGGCGATCACCGTGCCGCCTTTGGCCAACGCCTTGCGGGCGCGCGCGAAATTGTAGAGCACGTTGCCCTTGTGGAAGAGCTCCGTCTCCGGCGAATTCATGTATTTGGCGAGCGCGTCGGGCGCCAGCGCGCGCCCGCCGAAGGCGATGATCTTGCCGCGCGAATCCGGGATTGGAAACATGATGCGGTCGCGGAACCAGTCGTAGGAGACCGGGATGTCGTCGCCGTGCCGCACCAGGCCGCAGGCCTCGATATCGGCCTTCGGCACGCCCTTGCCGGCAAGATGCTCCTTGAGCGCGTTGCGGCTGTCGGGCGCATAGCCCAGACGGAACGATTGCTGCGTCGCCGGTGTCAGCCCGCGGTCGCGCAGATACGCGCGGGCTTTGGCGCCGTCGGCGCTCTGCAGCCGCTCCTGGAAGAAGGCGGTCGCCATTTCCATGACGTCGGTCAGGCTGGCGCGATCCTTCTCGCGCCGCTCTTCCTGTTCGTCGCGCACCGGCATCGGCACGCCGGCCATCTCGGCGATCTTCTCGACGGCTTCGGGGAAGCTTAATCCGTCTAGCTCGGTGAGGAACTTGAAATGGTCGCCCGAAACCGAGCAGCCGAAGCAGTGATAGCGGCCCTTCTTGTCCTCGCAATGGAAGGACGGGCTCTTCTCGCCGTGGAAGGGACAGCAGGCCCAGTAGTCGCCGCGCGACGCGTTGGTCTTCTTCCTGTCCCATGCGACGCGCGTGCCGATGACCTGCGAAATCGGCACGCGGTCGCGTATCTCGTCGAGGAAGGCGGGCGGAAAGCGCATCGGGGAACTCGTTTGCCCTCCATATAATCAAGCCGCCCGGGCACGGCGACCCCATCCGGCCCGTCGTACCCGCTTTTCACAGACGAAAAGAAGGCGGCCGGGCGGCCGCCTACCGGATTTGCGGATTGTCGCGGATTACTGAGCGGCGATCGCGCCGAAGACGATGCCGGAGAGGATGCTGACCAGCAAATAGTCGTTGCCGACGCGGATCCACTCCTGGCCGGGACCAGGGCGGCGCAGGCCGTAGCGGTTCCAGTCGCGGAGCGGCTGGTGACGCTTCCAGTTGGAATATCTTTGGCCGCTGCGCCAATGGCTGCGCCTTACCACCTTCTTCTTGACGATGACGCGCTTGTCGATATGCCTGCCGGGCTTCTGCCAGTCGACCTGCATGTAGCTCGACTGCGGCGTGCTCGGCTGGGCGAGCGGCGCGGCCTGGCCGGAGAAGGCCGTAGCGGCCAGCATCGAGGCGGTGACGGCGCAAAGTATGAGACGCTTCATGGTCGGTATTCCTTGTTGTCGATACGCAGAGGAATAGCCGCCAATGAATGAACCGAAACTGAACGCCAGAATTACAATTCTGTAATGTTTTCCGAGGCTTGCACCAGCCGCTTCAACAACGCGTCGGATCACGCGGCCGAGCGTTGGGCGATATGAGGCGAAGCGCTGCCGGCAGGCGCATGCAACCAATGCTTCCTACATTCATTTCCGACATGCGCCGCCGAGCCGAGACGATCATCGCATCAGAAAAATCTATTATTCGGCTAATTTTATCTGGTATATTTCGACCCGTTGAAATGACTAAGATTCGTACCCCTCTCCGCACCCCTGATGCCACCTCGCGAGTTTGGCTGTGAGCGGCTCCGTCGTCCTCCTGCACCTTGCCGGCGCGGTGGCGCTGATGCTGTTCGCCACCCGCATGGTGAAGACGGGCGTCGAGCGCGCCTATGGCGACGTGCTGCGCCACCGGCTGCGCGCCACCATGCGCAATCCGGTCATGGCGGTGCTGGCCGGCTGCGGGCTGGCGATCGCGCTGCAGAGCTCGACCGCGGTGACGCTGCTGGTCGGCTCCTTCGCCGGCGCCGGCATCGTTTCGGGCGCCGCCGGGCAATTGGCAGTGCGCGGCGCCGAGATCGGTTCGGCGCTGGTGGCCAAGCTGCTCACCTTCGATCTGACGCTTTTGGTGCCGCTCTGCCTGATCGCGGGCACGGTCATGTTCATGGCCACCGAGCGGCGTGATTGGCGGCAGATGGGCCGTATCCTGATCGGCGTCGGCCTGCTGATCCTGTCGCTGGAGATGATCGGTCAGGCGTCGGAACCGCTGCGCAACAGCCAGTTGATGCCGCTGATCGTCAATTATTTCTCCGGCGACTATGTCACCGCTTACCTGCTCGCCGCGCTGGTTACCTGGCTGTTCCATTCCTCGATCGCCGCCGTGCTGCTCCTGGTGACGCTGGCCGGGCGCGGCTTTATCCCTCCCGAGCTCGGCATCGTGCTGGTGCTCGGCGTCAATCTCGGCTCCTCGATCATCGCGCCCCTGCTTACCCGCAACGCCGATCCGGGCGTCCGCGTCGTACCGATCGGGAACCTTTTGATGCGCGGCGTGGGCTCGCTGGTCATGCTGATCCTGTTCATGACGCTGAAGCTGCCTATCGGTTTCCTCGGCGCCACTGTTCCGGACCAGATCGTCAACGCCCACATCCTGTTCAATGTGATCATCCTGCTCGCCGGACTGCCGCTGGCGGGCCTCGTCTATCGCGTCTCGGAGAAGATCGTTGCGCTCGGAGCCGTGCCGGAGCCGGCCGCCACGCTGGATGTCGTCGAACTGTCGGCGCTCAATGAAAGCGCGTTGGACACGCCGAGCCAGGCGCTGGCCAATGCGACGCGCGAGGTGGTGCGGGTCTGCGAGACGGTCGAGATCATGTTGAAGCGCATCATCGAGCTTTACGAGAGCGCCGACACGGACAAGATCAAGGCGCTGGCCGCGCTCGACGACCGCGTCGACAGGAAGCACGCGGCGATAAAACTCTATCTCGCCAAGATCACCAGGAACCCGCTGACCGAGGATGAGGCGTTGCGGTGCCAGGAGCTGATCGGCGCCTGCGTCAAGCTGGAGCAGGTCGGCGACATCATCGTGCGCAACATGCTGGTGCATGTCAGGAAGAAGCTGGAGCGCGGCCTGGAATTCACGCCTGAAGGCTGGCAGGAGCTCTGCGCCTTCCATTCCTCGGTGCTCGCCAATGCGCGGCTTGCCTTCAACGTGCTGGTCTCGCGCGATCCGGAAACCGCGCGCCAGCTGGTGCTGGAAAAGGATCTCTTGCGCGAACGCGAGAAGGAAACCAGCGCCAGCCATTTTGAGCGCCTGCGCGAAGGCACCGCCAAGAGCGTCGAGACGAGCTCGATCCACCTCGACACCATCCGCGACCTGAAGCAGATCAACTCGCTGCTCGCCTCGATCGCCTATCCGGTGCTCGAGGAGCGCGGCCTGCTCGGCGGTTCGCGGCTGAAGGCCAGCTGAGGCGATCGGGACCTTCCGAAAAAATAAGTCTTTGCTCATCCTCGCTTCCGTCGGCTAAGGAACGCCTGTGGACCTGTTGGGAGGACGATCCGTCGATGGACACGCATTCGCGCAGCTTCGCCAAGGCGCTTTCCTGGCGCGTCACCGGCACGATCGACACAATGATCATCTCCCTGGTGGTCACCGGCAGCATCAAGCTCGCCGCCACGATCGGGCTCACCGAAGTGGTCACCAAGTCGCTGCTTTACTACCTGCACGAACGGGCCTGGCTGAAGATCCCTTACGGGCGCAAAAAGGCAGCGTAGTCGCGGCGACAGGCCGACTTTGATGCGTCCCGTCAAGAAAAGCTAAAGCGCCATCGCCAATTTCTGCATTGCCGCGCCCGCACAGGCATGGTTTGAGACGTGCATTCCTCGCCTATATTTTGAACCATGCTGCCGCTGATTGCCCTTTTCCTTGCCGCCTTCGCCTTCGGCACCACCGAATTCGTCATCGCCGGCGTGCTGCCGGAGGTGGCGCAGGGCCTCGGCGTTTCGGTGCCCACCGCCGGCTATCTCGTCTCCGGCTATGCCTGCGGCATTGCGATCGGCGGCCCGTTGCTGGCTTTGGCCACCGGCAAGGTCTCGCGCAAGACGCTGCTGATTGGGCTCACGATCGCTTTCACCCTTGGCCAGGCGGCTTGCGCGCTGGCGCCCGATTTCGCCTCGATGCTTCTGCTGCGGGTCGCGACTGCCGTGGCGCATGGCTGCTATTTCGGTGTCGCCATGGTGGTTGCGGTCAGCTTGGTGCGCGAGGACCAGCGCGGCCGGGCGGTAGCGGTCATTCTCTCGGGGCTGACGGTTTCCAATATCATCGGCGTGCCGGCCGGCACCGCGATCGGCAGCCTGTGGGGTTGGCGCGCGACCTTCTGGGTAATGGGCGCGCTGGGCCTCGTCGCGATCGTCGCCATGCTGGCGCTGCTGCCGCGCACGGCGGGCGCCGCCAACCGGCCAGCCGGGTTGGCGCGCGAAGTTCGCGTGCTCGGCCGCCAGCAGGTCTGGACCTCGCTGATCCTGATGCTGATGCTGATGATCGGCCAGTTTGCGCTGTTCACCTACATCACGCCGATGCTGCTCGAGGTCACGGGCCTCGACGAGGGCCTGATCCCCTTTGTGCTTTTGCTCAATGGCGTCGGGGCCACGATCGGCGTCTTGGTCGGCGGCAAGCTCGCCGACTGGAAGCTGATGCCGTCGCTGGTCGTCATGCTTGCCCTGCAGGCGGTGACGCTTGGCGTCATCTACCTCGTCAGCCCCTATCCGGTGCCGATGGTCGCGGCAATCGTCGTCTGGGGCGGTCTCAACTTCGCCATCGGCGCGCCGATCCAGACGCGCATCCTCGCCTGGACGGCCGATGCCTCCAACCTCGCCTCCTCGCTGATCCCGTCCGGCTTCAATGTCGGCATCGCGCTGGCTGCCTCGCTGGGCGCGGCGATGCTCAATGCCGGCCTGGGCTATCGCAGCCTGCCGCTGGCCGGCGTGCTCGCCATGCTGGTGGCGGTCGTGGTGGCTTTTGCCTCGCAGACCTGGGAATGGCGCAGCCGCGCGACGCCGCCGCTGCCGGCGGCCGCGGAATAATTTAATGCATGTCGCTCAGAAGTATGCAGCGGTTCTGGGACAACGACATGCATCAAAACAAAGATTTAAAGCGCGTCGCCTGAATCTGTTTCAGCGCGATGCGCTTTAAAGATCGATTCGGAACCTCAGGCTCTCTGCGCCGCCATAGGCTGCAATTTTGGCAAACCGCCCGACCAGCCTGCCGCCATTGGCAAGCACCACCTTGTGCGATGCAGGATTATCGAGATCACTGGTGATCTCGACATGATCGAGCTCGACCGCCCTCGCCTCGTCCAGCATCAGCCGCAGCGCTTCGGTGGCATAGCCGCGGTTGCGCTTCCACGGCACCACCGCATAGCCGATATGGCCAAGCACATGCGAGGGCAGCTCCGAGGTGCCCTTCTGCCAGCGAAAGCCGATCGAGCCGGCGGCCTCGCCGTCCCAGATCCAGCGCCGGAATCCAGGCAGCCGCGCGACCTCGGTGCCGTCGGGCAACGCGATGGGCGGCCCCTTCGCTTCGGGGTCGTCAAGGCCGGCGAGAAATTCGACGGGATCTTTCTCGATCGCCTCGAGCTGCTCGCGCGTCGCTTCGAGGAGCCGCACATTGTCGGGCGACCATCCGCGCTCGAGCGCCGCCTTGTAGGACGGCAAATGTTCGAGCGCGGGTTTGACGATTTCGATCATTCTTGGCTTCCCTGTCGAGACCGGCATAGAAGCGATACGGATCGCTCTCAAGTCGCCTGAAACCGGATTTCGCCCTTGTTCAGGAAACAGGCTTTGTCGAACAGCGACAGGTCGAGCGGGTTCGGCAGCCGGATATCGCCGATATCCGGGAATGCTTTCCGGGCGGAATCATATGACCTGTCGACCTGCGAGATGAAGATGAGCACCAGTCCCCGTTCCCGGGCAAACGATTTCAAGGCGCGGATCTGGACCATGAGTTCCGGATTCTCCCGCTTCTGGTCGAGCAGTTGCAGATAGTCGATGACCGCCAGCGTGCCGCGCGGCGCCGCCCGCAACGCCTCGATGATGTAGGCGGCGCTGATGGCGTCGGAATTGTCGAACTCGAACAGGCGGTTGAAATCGGCTGGGTCGACGCCGATGTCACGGAACCGATCGAGGATATCGGCATGCATGTATTCCAGGGTGAAGAATACGGCGCGACTGCCTTGCTTCATGGCGGCTACGGCAAGTTCGAGGCTCATCAGCGTCTTGCCCTGCCCCGGCCGCGCCGCCACGAGGACCATGTCGCCGGGGATCAGCCGCGCCAACAAGGCGCCGGCTGGCGCAGCCTCGGCGGCCTTAGCCGCAAGCAGGCTCCAACTGCCGAAGCCTTGCTTGGCGGCAACGCGGTCGAGCGCCTGGTGGAGGGGCACATTTTCGTTGCGGGACAGAAGTCTCGCCTGGCGCTTCAGATGATAGACGGGTGCGGAAAACCGCATCGAAAAACCTCCTGCCGCGAGCAGTCTTGACAACCCCTCCTTATGCCTGGCGCTCGAACAGTTGGTTCGGTGATAAACTGCCCTGCATGAATGATGCTTCCCGACGGAGGGAGGAGGCGTGGGCGCGCCGGAATCAGATCATAGCTCAATCGAAGCGGGCCGAAAATCCGACCTCCAAAAGGCGTCGCTAAACTAGAAGTGTTTCGCCGATGCGTGCGAGACCTTCTATAATCGTCCATGCTGATTCACGGGTACGAGACATTTCGACGGGAGGGGCAAGAGGGTGCGGTTGAGATCTGTTCCGCGGGGCGCGGCCATCTTCTGCCTTGTCGCGATCCTGGCCGCCCTGACGGCATCGGTCAGCTCTTTTGCGGCCTTGCGGCCGTCGACCGTTCCCGACTGGCTGCAGCGCCATGTCGGCGACGGCGAAGGCCAGATCTCTCAGGTCGTGCTGGAGCGGGCGCGCGCGCTCTACCAGAAGAAGGTCAACGAAGGTTCGGTCAGCAACCCCTGCTACTTCGCCATGGATGCCACGCGTCCCGGGGATTTGGGCAACAGCGTGCCTGGCCAGCGCTACTACACCATTTGTGAAAGCAAGCAGCTCTTCCGCGCGGTTTCCTCGGGCCATGGCGGCGGCCGCAACCTGAAAGGCGTTGCCGATTTTTCCAACGGCAGGCGCTGCGCCAAGAATTTCGGCAATGCCATGGACTCGGCGCTGACAGCCGGCGGCGCCTATATGACGGCCGAGACCAAGACGTCCTTCAAGGGCTACTACCGTGTCGGCGCGCAGAACGCGGTGTTCATGCGCAGCTTCATCCAATTCGACGGCGAAGGCGAAGCGGCGAACGCCAGGCAGCGCGTGATCGGCGGCCATCCGGCCGCGATCTTGAAGGGCCTGTGCATGCGCAAGAGCCCGCAAAGCTCCTATGCCGACCATGACGGCCTCGTTCCGTTCGGCAAGCTGGTGAACTATGCCGGCGGCCGCAGCAATGGCTGCACCAGCTGGTCGCCCGCCGACGCCGAGCAGATCATCCCCCTCGTGAAGAACAAACCGACGACGCTCTACATCTATCCGGAATCGCGCGACATCGCCGCTGTCGCCCGGGCCAAGGCCGCCGGCCAGGCGCTCTCAAACGCGGGCACCTATTGGAACGCCTCCTGCCTGAAGGAGATCGGCACTCCCAAATTCTGGCCGAAGAACATGCTGGAGCCCATCATCGTCCAGTACAGGAAGGATCATCCGGCGCCGCCCCCGCAGCCGGTGCCGATCTGCAAGGACTGAGACCGTCGTCTATTGCAGCAACCCCTTGATGATGGCGCTTGCCTTGGCGAAGTCCATCTGCCCGGCATATTTCTGCTTCAGCGCGCCGATCACCTTGCCCATGTCCTTCTGGCTGGCGGCGCCTGTCGCCGCGATCGCCTCGCGCGCCGCAGCCTGGATCGCCGCGTCGTCGAGCTGCGTCGGCAGGAACTCGCGGATGATCTCCATCTCGCCGCGCTCCTGCGCCGCCAGCTCCGGCCGCTTGCCGTCCTCGAAGGCCTTGGCGGATTCCTCGCGCTGCTTCACCATCTTGGCGAGGATCTGCAGGATCTCCTCCTCGCCGGCAGGCGGCTTTCCGGCGCCGCGATTATCGATGTCGCGATCGTGGATGGCGGCCTGGATCAGCCGCAGCGTCGGCAGGCGGTGCTTGTCCTGCGCCTTCATCGCGCTCTTCATGGATTCGGCGATTTTCTCGCGCATCGTGCTTCTCCTTCGAATGCGGCGGACAATAGCTTTGCCGAACGGTCAACGCAAATTCCGGCAAGCCGCTGATATTGCTGGACGAAAGCAAATCGGCCGTGGTCCGGGGGCGCCGCATTGACCGCTCCGGCGCGTTCGCCTATGTACTCGGTCCTGCATGAGACAATGAGTTGACGCGTGGGAGCCGGGCAATCCAGCTTCGCGCCTTGCTGCGCAAATGGTCCTCCCGACCGATTGCCGCGCCTGACAGGAGTGCCGCCATGGCCACGACCACCGCCCCGTGGGCAACCGAAAAGCCGACCGCCCTTCTGGTGCTCGCCGACGGCACGGTGATCGAAGGCCGCGGCCTTGGCGCCACGGGATCGGCGGTTGCGGAAGTGTGCTTCAACACCGCGCTGACCGGTTATGAAGAAATCCTCACCGATCCGTCTTACGCCGGCCAGATCGTCACCTTCACCTTCCCGCATATCGGCAATGTCGGCACCAATGACGAGGACATCGAGGATTTGCATCCAGCCGCCCGCGCCGGCGCTGTCGGCGCGATCTTCAAGGCCAACGTCACCGACCCGTCGAACTATCGCGCCGCCGGCCATCTCGACCAGTGGCTGAAGCGGCGCGGCATCGTCGCGCTGTCCGGCATCGACACCCGCGCGCTGACTGTGCTGATCCGCGAGAAGGGCATGCCCAATGCCGTCATCGCGCATGCGCCCGACGGCGTCTTCGACATCGAGGACCTGAAGCGGCAGGCCGCGGCCTGGTCGGGTCTGATCGGCCTCGATCTCGCCAAGGAGGTCACGTCGGGCCAGTCTTCGGTCTGGCGCGAGACGCCCTGGATCTGGAACGAGGGTTATGGCGAGCTGGGCGAGCCTTCCATGCACGTCGTGGCCGTCGACTATGGCGTCAAGCGCAACATCCTGCGCCTGCTTGCGGGCCTCGGCGCCAAGGTCACCGTCGTGCCGGCCAAGACCGGCGCCGAGGAGATTATGGCCATGCAGCCGGACGGCATCTTCCTGTCGAACGGCCCCGGCGATCCGGAAGCGACCGGCGAATATGCCGTGCCGGTGATCCAGGACCTCTTGAAGACCGACATCCCGGTGTTCGGCATCTGCCTCGGCCATCAGATGCTGGCGCTGGCGCTCGGCGGCAGGACCGAGAAGATGCACCAGGGCCATCACGGCGCCAACCATCCGGTCAAGGACCACACCACCGGCAAGGTCGAGATCGTCTCGATGAACCACGGTTTCGCCGTCGACGCCGACTCGCTGCCCGAAGGCGTCGAGGAAACCCATGTCTCGCTCTTCGACGGCTCGAATTGCGGCATCGCGCTGACCGGCCGTCCAGTGTTCTCGGTCCAGCATCATCCCGAGGCCTCGCCCGGCCCGCAGGATTCGCACTACCTGTTCCGGCGCTTCGTCAACCTCATCCGCGAACGCCGCGGCGAGGAAGCGCTGGCTGAACGCGTCTAACAGCCAACGCGGCAGGCCGCCATTTGCAGGCCGGCCTCACCTGAATATCGAGCGCCTCACGCCGCGTCAGTCACCGGTTCCTGCGTGTGCATGCGCTCGACTTCCTTCGGCGTCGGCTTGGCAACTTTCGTCACGAAGACGATCACTGCAAGCGTCAGGAAAATTGCGCCGAGCACATAGGGCGCGCCGCCGAACACGACCGGCGCCGCCGGGCCTGTGAACCAGGAAAATATCGCGGTGTAGAGCAGCGGCGTGATGATCGAGGTGATCGAGAAGATCGAGGTCATCGCGCCCTGCAATTCGCCCTGCGCCGAGGGCGGCACCTTGGCGGCGGCGAGGCTTCTGAGCGGCGGATCGGCCAGCGCCTCCAGGCAGCCGGCCACGATGACCGCATAGATCATCCAGCCTTGCGTCGAAAACGCATAGCCGAAGGCGCTGAGCGCGGTGAAGGTCAGCCCGATCGCCGCCGTCCTCCACTCGCCGATCTTGGGAATGATCCGCGGCAGCACCGTCGCCATGATGATCGCCCCGCACAGGCCGAAGGCGCCGAGCGAGAAGCCGATCTGCTGCTGGTTCCAGCCATAGCGGTAGTTGGAGACGAACGCCCAGACCGCCGGATACATCATATGGCCGAGCGTCATCAGGAAGAACACCAGCCCGATCCAGCCGATGCCCGGATAATTGCGCATCTGCATGAGCGTGCCGACCGGATTGGCGCGCTTCCATTCGAAACGGCGACGATGCTTTTCGTCCAGCGTCTCGGGCAGCAGGAACATCGCGATCAGGAAATTCACGAAGGCAAGTGCTGCGGCGAAATAGAACGGCACGCGCGGCCCGAACGTGCCGAGCAGACCGCCCAGCACCGGGCCGATGACGAAGCCGACGCCGAAGGCGATGCCGAGCAGGCCGAAATTCTTTGCCCGGTTCTCGTCGTTCGAGATGTCGGCGATGAAGGCCGATGTCGTCGAATAGCTGGCGCCGGAAACACCGGCGAGCACGCGGCCGATGAACAGCAGCGGATAGGACCAGGCGATGGCGCAGATCAGGTTGTCGATGGAAAAGGTCAGCACCGAGGCAAGCAGGATCGGCCGCCGCCCGAAGCGGTCGCTCAAGCCGCCCATGATCGGCGCGAAGACGAACTGCATCGCCGCATAGACGAAGAACAGCCAGCCGCCCTCGATCGCGGCCTGGCTGACGCTGACGCCGCTCAGTTCCTCCAGATAGGCCGGCAGCACCGGCATGATGATGCCGAAACCGATGATATCGAGCAGCAGCGTGGTGAAAACGAGCGCAAGGCCCCGCCTGGCGGTTTTGGGGTCGATCATGATGATAATCTCCTCAGGCCGCCCGGGGGCAAAGGCGGGAGGCATCTTATAGGCGACGTCGCCTACAGGAACAATACGCGAACGATGGCAATTGCCTCATCCTGACATCACTTGCCAGCCGCCTTTGATCGCCGATCCTCGCCGCCAAGGAAGCGGTAGGGTCGGGTCAGATCGGACCGCCCATCGTATTGCAGTCGGACAGCTTGCCGCTCTTGATGCCGCGCGCCAGCCACGTCTGCCGCTGCTGCGAGGTGCCGTGGTTGAAGCTTTCCGGCACGACATAGCCCTGCATCCTCTTCTGCAGCGTGTCGTCGCCGATCTGCTTGGCCGCGTTCAGCGCGCTTTCGATATCGCCCTGCTCCAGGATGCCCTTCTGCTGCGTGTAATGTGCCCAGACACCAGCGAAGCAATCGGCCTGAAGCTCGATGCGCACCGACAGCTGGTTGGCGTCGGCCTCGCTCATGCCTTGCCGCATCTGGTTGAACTTGCCCATGATGCCGGTGAGGTTCTGCACATGGTGGCCGACCTCATGCGCCACCACATAGGCACGGGCGAATTCGCCGGACGCGCCGAACTGCTGGTCGAGCTGCTGGAAGAAGGTCATGTCGAGATAGACCTTGCGATCGCCTGGGCAGTAGAACGGCCCGGCCGCCGCCGAGGCGAAGCCACAGGCCGAACGAACCTGGCCGCTGAACAGCACCAGCTTGGGATCCTCGTAAGTCAGGCCCTGGGATTTGAAAATGCCGGTCCAGGTGTCCTCGGTATCGGCAAGCACGGTCGCGACGAACTGCTTCATCTCGTCATTGGCGGGCGCGTTGCCATTGTCCTGTGTGTCGGAGATCTGGCCGCCGCCTCCCGGCACCAGGCCCCCGCTGCCGTCACCCAGGATCTGCGATGGATCGAAGCCGAAATACCATCCTGCGAGCACGACAAGGATAACCAGGATGATGCTGCCGCCGCCACCGGTACGGCCGCCGATGGGGATGCGGAACTGGCCACCGCCGCCCAGTCCGCCGCCAGGCCCGCCGCCGCTGTCGCTGCGTTCGTCTTCGATGTTGTCGCTCTGACGACGGCCTCTCCAAAGCATGGCAACTCCTCGCGACACGAATGTCCTGGAGGGACCGGCATGCCACCGCCCCCTGCCGACAATT
This sequence comes from Mesorhizobium sp. B1-1-5, assembly GCF_006443065.1. Taxonomy (NCBI): domain Bacteria; kingdom Pseudomonadati; phylum Pseudomonadota; class Alphaproteobacteria; order Hyphomicrobiales; family Phyllobacteriaceae; genus Mesorhizobium; species Mesorhizobium sp. B1-1-5. The sequence goes on from NZ_VFWS01000004.1 coordinate 78,198, forward strand.
ATCGCAACGAATACGTCAAGTCAGTATTTTTCGCGAGGTCGGAACCGACACTTTGCGTCCTGTAGCGCTATTCCCGTATCGGGCCTGAGCTCAACGAGCGGAGGTCATCGCCCGGCGGAAAGCTTCCAGCGTTTCGGCGCTGACATGGTGCTCGATGCCCTCGGCGTCGATGCGCGCCGTCTCGGCGCTGACGCCGAGAGAGCGCAGGAACGCCTCGACCGTCTGGTGCCGGATCCGGCTTTCCTCGGCGACCTTGCGGCCGGCCTCGGTCAGGAACACACCCCGATAGGGCTTTCGCGACACCAGCCCGTCGGCGCACAGCCTGGTCAGCATCTTTGCCACCGTCGGCTGCGCGACGCCGAGCCTTGCCGCGATATCCACCTGCCGCGCTTCATTGCCGTCCTCGATCAGGTCGGCGATCAGCTCGACATAGTCCTCGACCAGCGCGCTACGGCGCGCCTCGCGCGTCTGCCGGAAACCCTCCGAATGGATTTCGGCATCGGGAAGCGGCTCTTCGCGTCGAACCGGTTTGTTCCTCAGCGCCAATCCGCGCTCCTCCTTGAATCGGGGACCGCATCCATAACACGAACCCCTGATGGTCCGGCCGTTTATTTGCATTCCCGCTCATGCGCAACCGGCGTTTGCGGCAGCCCGCCGCCAGCCTTGTCTCGGCTCATCACGAAAGCATGATCAATGAAATATAGCATATTGCATAATGTTGAGCCATGGCGTAGATAAGAGGCATATTCGACAATTCCAGCGGAAATCCCATGTCCGATGCCGATGCAGCAACCGTAGCCCGACCCGCATGGCGATTCGACAGGCCCGACGAAGAGCAGCCGAGCCTGCGCGAGGTGAACGCCTCGATCGCGGTACCGCGGACCGGCGTCTGGTTCCGCCGCCTGTTCGCCTTCATGGGGCCGGGCTACATGGTCTCCGTCGGCTATATGGACCCCGGCAACTGGGCGACCGACCTCGCCGGTGGCGCCCAGTTCGGCTACACGCTGCTTTTCATCATCATGCTGTCGAACCTGATGGCGATCCTGCTGCAGGCGCTTGCCGCACGTCTCGGCATCGCCACCGGCCGCGACCTCGCCCAGGCCTGCCGCGCCTATTATCCGCGCCCGGTCAATCTGCTGCTCTGGATCGCCTGCGAGCTGGCCATCATCGCCTGCGACCTCGCCGAGGTGATCGGCACGGCGATTGCGCTGCAGCTTCTGTTCGGCATCCCGCTGATCGGCGGCGCCATCCTCACCGCGCTCGATGCTTTCCTTGTGCTGCTGCTGATGAACAAGGGCTTCCGCTATCTCGAGGCCTTCGTCGTCGCGCTGCTGATCATCATCTTCGGCTGCTTTGCCATCCAGATCTTCGTCGCCGCGCCGCCGGCCGGCACGATCCTGCATTCGATGTTCGTGCCCTCGCCCGAGATCGTCACCAATCCGGCGATGCTCTACATTGCCATCGGCATCATCGGCGCGACGGTCATGCCGCATAATCTCTATCTGCATTCCTCGATCGTGCAGACCCGCGCCTATGAGCGTACCGATGCCGGCAAGCGCGACGCCATCAAATGGGCGACGACGGACTCGACCATCGCGCTGATCCTGGCGCTGTTCGTCAATGCGTCGATCCTGATCGTCGCAGCGGTCGCCTTCCACGATACCGGCCATCACCACGTCGCCGAGATCGGCCAGGCCTTCGAGCTGCTCTCGCCGCTGCTCGGCCTCGGCATTGCCTCGATCCTGTTCGCCGTCGCGCTGCTTGCCTCCGGCCTCAACTCGACCGTCACCGCGACGCTCGCCGGCCAGATCGTGATGGAAGGCTTCCTGCGCCTGCGCATCCCGCAATGGACGCGGCGCCTGGTGACGCGCGGCATTGCCATTATCCCCGTGGTGGTCGTCACGGCACTCTATGGCGAGAAGGGAACCGGCCAGCTGCTCGTCTTCAGCCAGGTGATCCTGTCGATGCAGCTGCCCTTCGCGGTGGTGCCGCTGGTGCAGTTCGTGTCGGACAAGAAGAAGATGGGCAATTTCGCCATACCGCGCGGCGTTGCGGCGCTGGCCTGGGTGGTTGCCGCCGTCATCCTCGTTCTCAATTTCAAGCTCCTCTACGACACGGTCGCCGGCTGACCGCGACATTCGCGCCGGCCGCGCTATCTTCGCGCCATGGCCAAACCGGACGAAGCCCGCAGATTCTACGCCAGGCTGATGGCTGCGCACGCCCGGTCGGCCGATCCACGCATCGAGGAGGCGTTCGCCGCGGTGCCGCGCGAGGCCTTCCTGGGTCCGGGGCCATGGACCGTCTTTGCCGGCGAAGGCCGGTTCCAGACGCCAAGCGCCGATCCTGGCTATATCTACCAGAATGTCCTCGTCGTGCTCGATGCCGACAAGGGCATCAACAATGGCGAGCCGATGCTGCACGCGATGTGGCTCGGCAAGGTCGAGCCGAAGCCGGGCGAGCACGTCACCCATATCGGCGCCGGTACCGGCTATTACACGGCGCTTCTGGCGAGGCTGGTCGAGCCGGGCGGCGGCGTCACCGCCTTCGAGATCGAGGCCGGCCTTGCCGCGCGCGCCAAGGCGAACCTCGCCCGGTACCGAAACATCGAGGTGATCCATGGCGACGCCGTCGCCAACCCTTTGCCGCCCTCCGACATCATCTATGTCAATGCCGGCGTCGTCGCGCCGCCCGCCGCGTGGCTGAAAGCGCTGAAGCCCGGCGGCCGCATGATCTTTCCGTGGCGTCCCTCCGAAACCGTCGGCCTCGCGGTGGTCGTAATGCGCCTGGAAAACGGCTTTGCCTGCCGGCCCTTCATGGGCTCCTGGTTCATCCCTTGCGTCGGCGCCTCCGTTGCCGGGCCGGGCGCGAAAATACCGACACGTGAGCGCGCCGCGCGCACGCGCTCGATCTGGCTGAGGAAAGACAAGGCGCCCGACCGCACCGCCACCGCCGTCTCCGGTGAGGTCTGGTTCTCGTCACGCGCCATTCGCGCCGGCGACACGCGCTAAAAATTCGTGGGGCTGTGTCGGAGAGCAGCCTTGCCGTTCGTCCTTGGAGCAATTCCAGGAAAAGTGCGAAGCGGTTTTCCGTCAGGAATTGCGTCGAATGCTTTAGGCAGAAATCCGGCCGCGACGGCGCGGATCGTGAAAGGGAGAAGACAGATGCGCAAGATCATCGCCGCCACATTCGTTAGCCTCGACGGCGTCATGCAGGCGCCGGGCGGGCCGGAAGAGGATCCGGTCGGCGGCTTCAAATTCGGCGGCTGGACCTTCCATTATTTTGACGAGGTGGCAGGCGCGGCCATGGAGGAGATGTTCTCCAAGCCGTTCGACCTGCTGCTCGGCCGCAGAACCTACGATATCTTCGCCGCGTACTGGCCGTATCAGAACGATCCGATCGCGGCTGTCTTCAACCCCGCGGTCAAATATGTGGCGACGCACCGGCCGGATACGCTGACCTGGCAGAACACGCAGTCGCTCGGACCGGATGTCGTTGCAAGGCTCAAGGAGCTCAAGCAGGAAGATGGACCCGACCTGCTCATCCAGGGATCGGGCAATCTGATCCAGACCCTGCTCGCCAACGGGCTGATCGACGAGATCCGGCTGATGACCTTCCCGCTGCTGCTGGGCAAGGGCAAGCGGCTGTTCGGCGACGACGCGATGCCGGCGGCCTTCAAGCTCGTCAAATCGCAGGCTTCCACCACCGGCGTCATCATGGCGACCTATGAGCGCGGAGGCGAAATCCGTACGGGCTCGTTTGCCCAGCAGGAGCCTTCGGAAGCCGAGCTCGAACGGCGCAAGAACTGGAAGTAGAATTTGGGGAAGTTGTCGCCGGCTGGAACATCTGTCTCGGCGCAGCGCCGAGACGGACACTCCAGCGGAGTGAGACTTTCAGGCCGCCTCGCTCCGCCTAACCAAGCCTTTGCGGATATGTGCCGCAAACTCTCGCGCCGCCGGTCGGGTGGCATGTTTCGGCAGATGCAGGTTGACGGAGAAATTCGGCAGCGCCGGCAGGCTTGCGTCTGACAATATGTCGAGATCGGCCGGGACCGTCGAGGCAAGCCACGCGGTCACCGCGAGGTCCGAGCGCACCGTCGCGGTCGTGGCATCGATGTTGCCGTTCTCGAACACTGTGCGCCAGTCGAGCCCCTGCTCACCGAGCGCTGTCAGCACCGCCGGTCGGAAGGCGCAGGTGTCGGCGACGATCGAAACCGGCAGCGGCCGCTTCAGGCGTGCCGCCCCGCCTCTTGCGCCGACCCAGACCAGCCGGTCGACGAGCAGGCATTCGCCAAGGGTCGGGCCGACACGCTCCTCGATGACGGCAAGGTCGATAGTGCCCGCCGCCAGGGCCGCCGCGAGTTCCGGCGAGGACGCGCAGATCAGCGAAATCTCCACCTGCAGATAGGCTTCCGCATAGGCCTTCAGCACGGGCGCGAGCAACGTGCCGACGAGGTCGTAAGGCACGCCGATCCGCACCTGCCCGGCAACCGCCCTTCCCCTGATCTCGGCAAGGATCTCATCGTTGAGCTGCAGCAGGCGGCGGGCTTTGTCGAGCAGCCGCTCGCCGGGCCGCGTCAGCTTGAGGCCGCGGCGGTCGCGCTCGAACAGGCTCTGGCCGAGCACCTCCTCCAGCCGCCTGACCTGCTGGCTGACAGCGCCTTGCGTCAGGTGAAGCGCATTGGCCGCCGCCGTCATGCTGGCCTTGTCCGCGGTGGTGACGAAGGTGCGGATGAGGGTCGTGTCGAGGTCGCGGATCATGGCTGGAATTATAATCGCTAATGCAAACCATATCAAACATTGCATTTACTGATGCCGCGAAGCGCCTAAGCATGCCAGCTCCTCGATTGGGAAGCCCGAATGTCCGACACCATCATCCCGCTGGTCCTGTTCGCGCTGATCTCGACCTCGACGCCCGGCATCGCCACGACATTATCGACCGCGTCGGGCGCGCAATTCGGCTTTCGCCGGTCGGTGCCGCTGATGGCCGGGAGCGCCGCGGGGCTGGCTACCGTGGCGGCCGCGGGCGCGGCGGGCCTCGCCGGCCTGCTCACCGCCGTGCCATCCCTGCAGCTTGCCATGAAGATCGCCGGCTCGCTCTATCTGATCTGGCTGGCGATCAAGATCGGCCGCAGCGGCCCGCCCAATCTCGACATCAGCATGGCCAGGCCGAACAGCTTTTTCGGCGGCGCCGGCATCCAGTGGATGAATCCGAAAGGCTGGGCGATGGGGCTCGGCGCCGCCGCATCCTTCGCGGCACTGGCGGATGGTCCGTTGCAGCTTGCGCTGTTGCTGGGCGCCGTGTTCGGGCTGACCGCAGCCTTCTCGCTGTCGCTGTGGTGCGTGGCGGGAACCCTGCTTGCCCGCCTGCTCAAGACGGAGCGCCAGTGGCGCGCGCTCAACATCGTGCTCGGCCTGTTGCTGGCCGCCTCGATCCTGCAGATGTGGCGACCGGTATAAACGCTGGTTCCTCGCCCCGCGAAGGTGGCTACGCTATGCACATCTTCTGTGACCGGCGTGACTGATCGATCTGAGGTTTGATTGCCACGTGGTTCCCCCAATCCGTCGCCGCTTCGCAGCGCCACTTTTCCTCCCTCCGGAGGGAAAGGAAGGGAGCGTTGCTGGACGGGCGTTGACGGCAAAAGGCTTGGCGCCTTCCTCTACCCCGTCGATCGGGGGAGAGGTGGCTCGGCGAAGCCGAGACGGAGTGGGGGTCGACCAGCGCTACATTGGACAATGCATGCGGCCGCCGACTTGTCGGAAAAACAGACGAAGAAACGATCCTTGGCGCCAGGCCGCCAGTCAGTCTCCATGGGCAGCTTTATTCCGCCGGCATCGCCACGGGGCGGGCCAACATCCGGCCGGCAAGCACGACGCCCAGGCCGATGATCGGGAACACCGCCGCAATCAGGCCGAGATCGGCCGGCGCGCCGAAGCGCAGCACTGCGGCGCCGACCACCGCGCCCAGGGCGACGCCCAGATAGAGCGCCGAAGCATTGAGCGACAGCACGATGGGCGCGGCATCCGGCGCGATCTTTATGATGCGGCTCGCCTGCGCCGGCGGGAAGGCCCAGCCGACAATGCCCCACGGCACCATCATACCCATCAGCGCCGGCCCGGCGATCGATTGCGGCAGGAAGGTCGGGATCAGCGAGAAGGTGGCGAGCATCGCGGCGGAGAGCGCCAGCGACCAGGCGACGGTTCGGGTGGCGCCGAAGCGGTCGGCGGCCTGTCCGCCGGCGATGTTGCCGATGACGGCGCCGACGCCGAAGGCGAGCAGCATGCCCGGCAGCGCGATCGCAGAGAGCCCGCCGCCTTCTATGGCCAAGGGCGCGATGAAGGCAAAGACGGTGAAGGCTCCGATCAGCGCCAGCACCGTGGTCAGCAGGATCGGCATCACGCCGGGCCGCACTGCCGCCGCCAGCCGCGCCCTCAGCGGCAGCTTGGTGCCGACGATGCCGCGCGGCAACCGGTACCAAAGGATCGCACCGGCCAGCGCGCCGAGCCCGGCAATGGCGAAGAAAGTGCCGCGCCAGCCGGCAATGGCCGCTACCAGCGCGCCGAGCGGCGCGCCGACGGCAACCGCCACAGTGGTGCCGCCGACGACGACGGCGATGGCGCGCGCCCGATGGTGGTCGTCGACCAGCGCCACTGCCGTGCCTTGCGCGGTCGCCGCGAACAGGCCGGACGACAGCGCCATCACGATGCGGGCGATCAAAAGCACCTCGAAGGACGAACTGAGCGCGGCAGCAACATTGCCAAGGACGAAGAACACCAGCGTCCATAAGATGACGCGCCGCCGGTCCCATTCGCCGGTCAGCGTCGCCAGCACCGGCGCGCCGAACGCATAGGCGAGCGCGAAGGCGGTGATCAGCGAGCCGGCGAGCGGCACGGATATGCCGGCGTCAGTCGCGATATCGGGAAGAAGGCTGGAGATGACGAAGCCTTCGGTCGAGATCGCAAACGATCCGAGCGCAAGCCAGAAGATCCGCTTGTCCATGGGGAACCGTCCTTAGTTCAAAAGTTATTGAACAATTGGACATAACAGGGCATGATGTCAACCGAGCCGGCAGAAAATAGCTGAACCCTGCTGACAGCCCTGTGTCAGGACGGGCCGAAAGGGAAGAGGCTAATGTCTGTCGGCAGAAAAGGAAGCCGCGTTGAAGTTCGTGCCGTTTATGCTTAATTCTGGGCCATGAGCCTGCCCCATCCAACCGCCGACCAGATCAGCCTGCCGATCGTGCTCGCCGTGCTCGGCGACCCGACCCGGCTTGCCATTGTCCGCTATCTGGCTCGCAAGGAAGGCGTGCCGATGAACTGCAGCAAGTTCCTCGACCTCGCCTCCAAGACCAATCTCAGCTACCACCTCGCCAAGCTGCGCGAGGCGGGCGTCACCCGCAGCGAGGCGGCAGGCACCAGCCGACTTATAACGCTGCGCCGCGACGACCTCGACAAGCGCTTTCCCGGCCTGCTCGACAGCGTGATCGCCGCGGCTGACGGCGACAAGGATCTGCCGGCGGTCGGCACGTCTGAGATCGAGGTTTCGGCCTGAACGATCTGCGCGTGCCCTGGGCCTCACAATTCCGCTAAAATTCAGCATGACATCCCGCGGTCTCGCCGACTATAACCCATCGCCTTGCGGTCGGAGCTCCCTTTGGCCCTGGGCGCGACTCGGAAAAATGCAGCCAAAGATGAAGCGCAAAACTACGCTCCGACTGACGCTGAAGGCACTCTTCGCCGTTCCCTCGCTGCTTGCGGCCCTGCCGGCCATGGCCCAGGATGCGCCGGGACCGATCGTTTCGATTATCGGCGGCCTGGCGCCGGACGATCTCCTCAACATCCGCGTCACCGCTTCGCCGAGTGGAAAAGTGGCGGCGCGGCTGCCCAACGGCACGGCCGTCAAGAATTTCGGCTGTAACGTCGTCAACGGCTATCCCTGGTGCAAGGTCGAGGATGCGCGGGATGCGCATATCGTCGGTTGGGCGCCCGCCCGCTATCTTAGCCCCAACAACCCTGCGCCGGCGCCTGAAGATGCCGCCGCGCCGGCGGCCGCGGCGCCTCAACCTTCCGAGGAGCCGCAACCTGACATCGCGGCGCGCTTGGGTGGCGGGGAGCCGGCCGAGCCGCCATCTGCGGCCGAGATCGGCAGGACCGCCATGCAGGACGCGTATGGCCTCGCCTTCGCGGCCTCGGCCAGCGCCGGGTCCGACACCCTGGACGCCGGCATCCCCTGCGCCCGCCATGTCGGCCAGCCGATGACCCGCTGCGAAATCAGTGTCGCGCATGAGGGCGGCGACAGCGTCGTGACCGTGACCTGGCCGGACGGCGGCACGCGCCTCATTAATTTCCACGACGGCAAGCCCGCCGGCTCCGACTCCCCCGACGAATTCCGCTTCACCCGCGAAGGCAGCCTCAACATGATCCGCATCGGCGTGTCCGAGCGCTTCGAGATCACGGATCAGGTGGCGTTGGGTGAACAGGCAGTAGGCAGTAGGGATTAGGCAATAGGCTCCGAACCCACATGCTGGCTACTGGCTACTGGCTACTGGCTACTGCCTACTGCCTACTGCCTACTGCCTGCTGCCTGCACCCTACTCCCTCATTTTCGGGGTTACATCCGCCAAAACTCTTCCCTATAAGGCCCTCCTAGCCTGATACCAGAATCGCAAGCACAACCGGCCGGGTCCTTCCCGCCCGGTTTTTCGTGCAAGCTGCTCGCCGAACGGAACCCGCAGACATGCCAAGACGCACCGACATCAAGTCGATCCTGATCATCGGGGCCGGCCCCATCGTCATCGGCCAGGCTTGCGAGTTCGACTATTCCGGCACCCAGGCCTGCAAGGCGCTGAAGGAAGAGGGTTTCCGCGTCATCCTGGTCAACTCCAATCCGGCCACCATCATGACCGATCCGGAGCTGGCCGACGCCACCTATATCGAGCCGATCACGCCCGAAGTGGTGGCCAAGATCATCGCCAAGGAGCGGCCGGACGCGCTGCTGCCGACCATGGGCGGCCAGACCGCGCTCAACACCGCGCTGTCGCTGCGCCGCATGGGCGTGCTCGAGCGCTATCAAGTGGAGATGATCGGCGCCGACGCTCATGCCATCGACAAGGCCGAGGACCGCGCGCTGTTCCGCGAGGCGATGAGCAAGATCGGGCTGGAGACGCCGAAGTCGATGCTGGCCAACGCCACCGACGTCAAGAACGCTGACCGCAAGACGCATGAGGCCGAGCGCGCCGCGCTGAAGGCCGAACATCCCGAAAACCTCGACGCCGCCCTCGATGCGTTGGAAACCCGCTGGAATCTCGGCGAAGGCGACCGCAAGCAGCGCTATATCAGCCACGCCATGGCGATCGCCGCCCAGGCGCTCGACCATGTCGGCCTGCCGGCCATCATCCGCCCCTCCTTCACCATGGGCGGCACCGGCGGCGGCATCGCCTACAACCGCGCCGAATTCTACGACATCGTCCAGTCCGGCCTCGATGCCTCGCCCACCACCGAGGTGCTGATCGAGGAGAGTGTGCTCGGCTGGAAGGAGTATGAGATGGAGGTCGTCCGCGACAAGGCGGACAATTGCATCATCATCTGCTCGATCGAGAACCTCGATCCGATGGGCGTGCACACCGGCGACAGCATCACCGTCGCGCCGGCGCTGACCTTGACCGACAAGGAATACCAGATGATGCGCAACGCCTCGATCGCGGTGCTGCGCGAGATCGGCGTCGAGACCGGCGGCTCCAACGTGCAGTTCGCCGTCAACCCGGCCGACGGCCGGCTGGTGGTCATCGAGATGAACCCGCGCGTCTCGCGCTCGTCGGCGCTTGCCTCCAAGGCCACCGGCTTCCCGATTGCCAAGGTCGCGGCCAAGCTTGCCGTCGGCTACACGCTGGACGAGCTGGAGAACGATATCACCGGCGGCGCGACCCCGGCCTCGTTTGAGCCGACCATCGACTACGTGGTGACGAAGATCCCGCGCTTTGCGTTTGAAAAATTCCCCGGCGCCGAGCCGGTGCTGACCACTGCCATGAAGTCGGTGGGCGAAGTGATGGCCATCGGCCGCACTTTTCAGGAATCGCTGCAGAAGGCTTTGCGTGGACTGGAAACGGGTCTCACCGGATTGGATGAGATCGAGATTCCGGGCCTTGGCCACGGGAGCACCGCCGCAAGCCATGTCGACGACCGCAACGCCATCCGCGCAGCACTCGGCACGCCGACGCCGGACCGGCTGCGCATGGTGGCGCAGGCGATCCGCATGGGCACCTCGCTGGAAGACGTGCATGCCATGTGCAAGATCGACCCCTGGTTCCTCGAGCAGATCGCCGCCATCATCGCCATGGAGGAACGCATCCGCGAGCATGGCCTGCCGCAGGACGCCGTCAATCTGCGCATGCTGAAGGCGATGGGTTTTTCCGACGCCCGCCTCGCCTCGCTGACGAAGACCGACGCGGAAGTGATTCAGAAGGCTAGGCAAAAGCTCGACGTTCATCCGGTCTACAAGCGCATCGACACCTGCGCCGCCGAATTCGCCTCGCCGACCGCCTATATGTACTCGACCTATGAAGTGCCCTTCGTCGGCGAGCCTGCCAACGAGGCGCGCGTGTCGTCGCGCAAGAAGGTCGTGATCCTCGGCGGCGGCCCGAACCGTATCGGCCAGGGCATCGAGTTCGACTATTGCTGCTGCCACGCCGCCTTCGCGCTGCGCGACGCCGGCTATGAAGCGATCATGATCAACTGCAACCCGGAGACGGTCTCGACCGACTACGACACCTCCGACCGGCTCTATTTCGATCCGCTGACGGCGGAGGACGTGCTGGAGATCCTGCGCGCCGAGCAGGCCTCGGGCGAGCTGGTCGGCGTCATCGTCCAGTTCGGCGGCCAGACGCCGCTGAAGCTGGCCGACGCGCTGGAGAAGGCCGGCATCCCGATCCTCGGCACCTCGCCCGACATGATCGACCTAGCGGAGGACCGCGACCGCTTCCAGAAGCTCTTGCACAAGCTCAACCTCAGCCAGCCGAAGAACGGCATCGCCTATTCGGTCGAGCAGGCCCGCCTCGTCGCCGGCGAGCTAGGATTCCCGCTGGTGGTGCGCCCCTCCTATGTGCTCGGCGGCCGCGCCATGCAGATCATCCATGACGAGGGCATGCTGCAGACCTACCTGCTCGACACCGTCCCCGGCCTGGTGCCGGAGGACATCAAGCAGAAATACCCCAACGACAAGACCGGTCAGATCAACACGCTGCTCGGCAAGAACCCGCTTCTGTTCGACACCTATCTCTCCGGCGCCATCGAGGTCGATGTCGATTGCCTGTGCGACGGCAAGGATACTTTCGTCTCCGGCATTCTGGAGCATATCGAGGAAGCCGGGATCCATTCGGGCGATAGCGCCTGCTCGCTCCCCGTTCACTCGCTGCCCTCCGATCTCGTCGACGAGCTGGAGCGCCAGACGGCGGCCCTGGCGCGCGCGCTCAATGTCGGCGGCCTTATGAACGTGCAGTATGCGATCAAGGACGGCACGGTCTATGTGCTGGAGGTGAACCCCCGCGCCTCGCGCACCGTGCCCTTCGTCGCCAAGACCATTGGACGTCCGATCGCCAAGATCGCGGCTCGCATCATGGCTGGCGAGACGCTGGAAAACGCCTTCGCCCATTACGGCGCCATGCCCGATCCTAGGCGGCCCGGCCACATCGCGGTCAAGGAAGCCGTCTTCCCCTTCGCCCGTTTCCCCGGCGTCGACATCCTGCTCGGCCCGGAAATGCGCTCGACCGGCGAGGTCATGGGCCTCGACCGCGACTTTGCGCTGGCCTTCGCCAAGAGCCAGCTCGGAGCGGGTGTCGATCTCCCCCGCGCCGGCACGCTGTTCGTCTCCGTGCGCGACGAGGACAAGAAGGGCATCCTGCCGGCCGTGAAACGCCTCGCCGGCCAGGGTTTTAAAGTGCTCGCCACCTCCGGCACCGCCCGCTTCCTCGCCGAGAACGGTGTGACGGCCGAAAAGATCAACAAGGTGCTCGAAGGCCGCCCCCACATCGAGGACGCCATCCGCAACCGCCAGGTCCAGATCGTCTTTAACACCACCGACGGCCAGAAGGCGGTATCGGACTCGAAATCGCTGCGCCGCGCCACGCTGATGCAGAAGGTGCCGTATTACACGACGCTGTCGGGTGCGGCAGCGGTGGCGGAGGCGATTGCGGCGCTGCGGGCGGGGAACTTGGAGGTGCGGCCGCTGCAGGAGTATTTTGCTTAGGTGATTAACTCTGCCTTCAGAGTTCCGACAGGCCGTCTGCAGCGTGAGCTTTGGCACGCATGGCATCCTGCATGGGGTAACGCTAAGCCGTCAGTCGAGCTCCGACCAAGAGACCACAGCCAACAAGTATTTCAATTATTTGCGGATTGAACCGACGCTTGCTAATTTCAGTACATAGCGGCGGAGTCGGGATTTTTCCGTGGACAGTTCGAAGGCCTTGGTCAGTGCGACACTTGCTCTTTCACCTACAAACAAGGTTGGAAAGACTTTAGGTCTCACGGTTCGCGCCGGGGAGGCCAAGATCGGCTGGCATTTCCCTACTATTCGTTATGCGGTGAGCCGCATAGTCCTTCATTTTCACACAGAAGATTGTTCTCTTCCAGAAGAGGATTGGGCTTTTGACGCCATAACTTTGGGAGACATAGAGGTAGCCCACGAGATTTCGGAGACTACCGAAATCAACAAAGGTGTAGACAATGAATGGATGGCATCTATCTCTGCGTCCGCCCCAAGTGGAGGCGTAAAATCATCTCGTTCGGGATCAATCAAAAAAACAGGTGTAAAGACGTCACGATTTTCCACGACAAACAAGTCGATTTTGGCGCATGGAAATGAGGTAAAGCCAGCTTGGAGTCTTACCTCTGAACTGGGGCAAAGACCGCTGCTTGGAACACTTATCAAACACGACCGGTTCTGCAGAGCCGAGCCCAACGGGCCTAAGCCAAAAGTTTCCGTCTCGTTCGAAATCCCGTATGACGCCCTTCTATTCAAGCGGATGGATGGCTCATTCTCATCTGGGAATAAATTTGGAATTATAAGGCTCTTGTTGCGAGCATCGATATGTGAACGAAACCAACCTCTCTGTGAAACGGATTTATAGTGGTGGTGGAACTAGACGAGGTTTTGGCGAAGGTTCATTCAGCCGATACCGACAACTTTGTAGAGTTGGTGAGGATATCGGGCCTCGATCCAGCATCGGATTTTCGTTTTGCTAATTTTGAGGGCATGGATTTTTCAAATTGCAAATTGAGAGGATTTGATTTCACGGGCTGCGATTTCACAAAAGCTAATATCGGAAACGCCAATTTCAGCGGCGCCGTTACTAAAGGCGCCAAGTTCACCAACAATTCCAGCTCGTCGGATCGAATTAGAACTCAAGCACTCATTCAAAAGAGACGAGAAATCGTAACTGCGATGTCCTCCCGGCTTGGGGATACATTGATACAAACAAGTCAGGCAATGTATCAAAACGCCGATGGGAAAAAGAGGATAGCGTGCACAATATCGAAGAGATACGATGGCCGAACACCGTATTGGTACGCATACCACCCAAAATGGGATGATTTTCTGAGAGACGCGCCGGATGGATATTTCGTACTCGGTTGTCTAGATTTAAAAATTGCGTTTTCCATCCCTAGATTGGTTGTAAATAGACTTCTAATTGATCTTCACGCTTCAAAAACAAAAACAAGCCAATATTGGCACGTTCACATCGGCGAGCCGGCAGAGGGTGAATATGTTTTGATAATCCCTCACAAAAAGACCGTCAGCTTAAAACCTTATGAGTTTCTAATTTGACTTATCTGCGGGCGCTGCACCTGCCCATGATTCAGGCCTCAAGCCACAGCCACGCACTCGATCTCGATATCGAATTCCATCGGCCATGACGCCACCGGCACGAAACTCCGCGCCGGCGGGTCGATGCTGAAATATTTCGCATAGACCCGGTTGATGGCGTTGTAGAAGCCGGAATTGACGGCGTAGATGCGCACCATCACCACTTTGTCCAGCGAGGTGCCGGCCGCTTCCAGGCAGTGTTTCAAGGCCTTCAGCGATGCTTCGGTCTGGGTCTCGATGTCGCCGCGCACCATCTCGCCGGTCGACATATCCACCGGCGGCGTCGCCGAGATGAAGACGAAGCCGTTGGCCCGCACCGCCGTCGAGCACGGCAGGCCGAGCGAACGCACCTTTGCCGACATCACGGGCACTTCGATGACTTCCTTGTCCATGGCGGTCCTCCCATTGTTTTGGCGGGGAGCTTATCGCGGCAGCGGGGGAACGCCAGTTTTCCCTTCTCCCCTTGTGGGAGAAGGTGGATCGGTGCGATAGCGCCGAGACGGATGAGGGGTGTTCCAGCCTGGCAAAACCGCTCGTCCAACCGTGACCGTATGGCTTATTGCCAGCGTCTCACTCCGCTGGAGCACCCCTCATCCGGCCGCTTCGCGGCCACCTTCTCCCACAAGGGGAGAAGGCAAGGGCGGCCTCACTGATGCGCCACCGCCAGTTCCTTCACATGCTTCTCGTGCATCTTCAGCACCGGCAGCGTCTTCTTGGCGAATTCCTTCATCGCCGGGTCGTCGCCTGAATTGGCATAGGTGGAAAACAGCGCCACCGCGTCCTTATGCGCGTCGGCCTGCATCTTGATGTATTTGGCGTCGAATTCCTTGCCGCTCGCAGCCTTCAGGTCGTCGAGCAGCTGCTGCTCCTTGGGCTGCAGCGCGGGGCCGGCCGGCTTGATTGACGCCGTGGTCTGGCCCTGGCTCAACGCTGTCTTGAAGTCTTCGCCGGCCTTGCCGTGATCCTTGATCATCTGCGCGGCGAAAGCCTTGATGTCGGCCGACGCCGACTTCTCTTGCGCCAGCTTGCTTGACTCGATCTCGAACGTGTTGGCATTCGGCACCGTTGTGACGAAGGTTTGGGTGTCGACCTTGTTCTCGGTCACCATCGGTCCCACGGCGTCTGAATTGTCCGACTGGGCGAACGCGGCGGGCGCGCCGGCAAGAAGCGCGACGGCGACCAGGGGCAGCAGCGTTTTCATCTCGATCTCCGATCCGAAACAGCCCCTCCGCCTTTCCCAACGCAGCACCGGCCCCAGGGTTGCCTAAGAGGTTGCCTCGGAAAGAAGCGCAGGGGCCCGGCGCCCGCATCGCCATCAGTGGCATTGCGCGCCGGCGGCGTGCCCGGCATATTGCAGCTGCTCGTGCCAGTCCGGCCGGCCTTCGGGCGTGAAATCCATCAGGTTCCACAGGATCTCGCAGGTGCCGATGGCGCGCGGGTCCTGTCCCGGCTCTGTCGGCGCGAAGCCGAGCTCCGACGACCAGAAATGCCGGATGCCATCACCATCGCGGTGGAACACCGAAAGCAGCGGTATCTGCGCGCCCTCGGCGGTTTCGGAGTTGTAGTCGCGCTTGAAAGCGTTGCCGGCCGACGAGACGAGCCGCATGTTTCGCCAGCCGCGGTCGCGGCCGAGCGCTACAAGATTGTCGAGCGCTGTCTTCGCCACCACGGCAAAGTTGAAGCCCGCCGCTTCGAGATGGCTGATCGCGCCGTCGAACTGGTCGAGCAGCGCCGTGCAGGACGGGCATGGCTGGTCCTGCCTGGCAAGCTTCGCCGTCTCGCCGCCTTTCGCCACCTCGCGCGTCTCCTGCGGATGGCGCGGGAACATCATCTGGTAGAGGATCAGCGTATCCTTGCCCGGCGCGAACAGGTCCGACAGCTTGACTTTCGCCGGCCTGCCTTCGCCGTCCAGGGCGTCGAACACATAGTCCTGCGGCACCAAACCGCCCGGCGGCAGAGCGCGCCTTGCCTCCGCCACCGCTTCCATGGCGCGGCGCAGCTCGATTTCCTTGCGCAGCAATTTTTCGCGCGCGGTGCGATATTTGGCGGATTCATTGGGAAAGGTGATCATGATCGTCTCCTGGCGCCGGCGTCCCGGCGCGGGTTGCTCTACGATCCAAGGACGGCTCGCCGCGACCTGATCCGACATTTCGGCACACGCTTTCCGGTCACTTTTTCGCGTCGCATCTAGCCTTTGACGCCGCCAGCCGTAAGACCCGACACGATCCTGCGCTGGAAGACGAGCACCAGCGCCACCAGCGGCACGGTGACGATCACCGAGGCGGCCATGATGTTGCCCCACGGAATCTCGAACTGTGAATTGCCGGAGAGCAGCGCGATCGCCACCGGCACGGTGCGCTGCGTGTTGGTGGAGGTGAAGGTGAGCGCGAAGAGGAATTCGTTCCAGGCGCTGATGAAGGCAAGCAGCCCGGTGGTGGCTAAAGCCGGCCACATCAACGGCAGGAAGATGCGCGTGAGGATGGTCCATGGTCCGGCGCCGTCCAGGATCGCCGCTTCCTCGATCTCGACCGGCAGGTCGCGCACGAAGGTGGTGAGCACCCAGACCGTGAACGGCAGCATGAAGATCATGTAGGACAGGATGAGCGCCAAGAGTGAATTGTAGAGATGCAGCGCCCGGATGATCTCGAACAGCCCGGCGAGTGCCGCGACCTGCGGAAACATCGACACCGACAGGATGGCCAGCATCAGCGCCGAGCGCCCGCGGAAGCGGATGCGCGCCAGCGCGTAGGCCGCCGTGACGCCGAGCAGCAGCGAGACCGCGACGACCGCGCCGGAGACGATCAGCGAATTGACGAGATTGCGCAGGAAGGGACCTTCGGTCAGCACGTTGCGGTAATTGGCAAGGCCGAACGATCGCGGCCACAGGCCTGCCTGGAACAGCTCTGTTCCCGATTTCAGGCTGGTGACGATTGCGTAGTAGAACGGAAACACCGCGACGAAAACGATCGCCAGGAGCAGCAAGTAGAAGCCGGCGCGCTTCAGCATCTTCATATCAGCGCCCTCCGTCGAAACTCAGCCGGCCGATGCGGATATAGGCGATGGTGAGCAGGCCGATGATCAGGAAAAGCAGCGTCGAGGCCGCCGAGCCATAGGCAAACTTGTCGAACTCGAACAGGTTCTCGCGCGCGAAGATCGACATCGACTTGGTCTGCACATTGTTGGGCGTCAGAACGTAGATCAGGTCGAAGATGCGCAGCGCGTCGAGCGCGCGGAAGATCACCGCCACCATCACCGCCGGCCGGATCAGCGGCAAGGTCACCCGCCAGAAGATCTGCCACGGGTTGGCGCCGTCGAGCTTCGCCACCTCGAGGATCTCGCGCGGCAGCATCTGCAGGGCCGCCAGGATCAGCAGCGCCATGAACGGCGTCGTCTTCCAGATGTCGACGATCAGCACGGCGATCATCGCCGTATCGGCATTGGCGGTCCAGGCGATCTTGGTGTCGATCAGGCCGAGATTGAGAAGCGCGACATTGATGATGCCGAACTGGTCGTTGAGCATCCACTGCCACATCTTGGCCGAGACGATGGTCGGGATCGCCCAGGGAATGAGGATCGCTGCCCGCACGATGCCGCGTCCCGGGAATTCGGTGTTGAGCGCAAGCGCCACGATCATGCCCAGCACCGTCTCGCAGGTCACCGACACCGCGGCAAAGCGCACCGTGTTCCACACCGCGCGCCACCAGACCGGATCGACGAGCAGCCCGTCATAGAGCAGGCGGCCGCTCGGCAGGCGCAGCACCGAGAAATAGTTGTCGAAGCCCACCCATTGCCTTGCGTCGAGATCGGCCAGCGAAGCATCGGTGAAACCGTAATAGACCGTGCGCAGGAACGGCCAGCCGGCAACGGCAGCGAGCACGAGAAGCATCGGCGCGAGGAACAGCCAGGCCGTGCGCACGCGTCGGCGCATCAGCGGCGATCGCCTTGCCGCGCTCACCAGCCCTTGCCTTTCAGCCTGGTCAGCCTCGCCCCGAGATCGGCCAGATTGTCGGCGGCGGCGCCTTGGCCGGAGATCGTGTCGTGCACGGCAGTCCAGAATTGGCTGGATGCCTCGTTGTACTTGATCCTGGCGGTTGCCGACGGCCTTGGCTGCGCGTTGAGAAAAATCCCTTTCCAGCGCGGCACGATCGGCTGCTGCCGGGCGATGTCGGGGTCGTCATAGAGGGCCGGAATGGTCGGCAGGTTGGACGTTCTCAGTGTCCGGTATTTCTGCATCTCGCGTGACGCGATGAACTTGACCAGCTCGATCGCCTCGTCTGGATGTTTCGAATATCTGGAGACGGCAAGATTCCAGCCGCCTAGCGTGGCGGCGGGATGCCCGCCTTCGCCGGCCGGCAGCGGCGCCACGTCGAACTTGCCCTTGATCGGCGAATTCTCGCTGTTGCCGAGCGCATAGGCATAGGGCCAGTTGCGCATGAAGACGGCATTGCCGGTCTGCCAGACGCCGCGCGTTTCTTCCTCCTGATAGGCGAGCACGCCCGGCGGCGCGATCGTGCCGATCCAGCCCTTGACCATGTCGAGCGCCGCGACCGCCTTTGGATTGTCGATGGAGATTTCACCGTCCGGCTCGATGATCCGACCGCCGCCATTCGACATCACCCATTCGAGCGCGTTGCAGGTCAGCCCCTCATAGGCGTTGCCCTGGAAGACGAAGCCCCAGATGTCCTTGTCGCCGGCCGCCCGCTCCTTGTTCATCACGAGCTTCGCGGTATCGGCCAGCTCCTTCCAGGTGGTCGGCACTTTGGCGCCGTATTTGTCGAGCAGATCCTTGCGGTAGTAGAGCGCCGGCGCGTCGGTGAAGATCGGCAGCGCGACCAGCCTGCCGTTGACAGTCTGCGATTGGATGATCGACGGGAAATGCTCGCCCACCACATCCCTGGTCGCCCCGGTCAGGTCGACCAGCTGGCTGGCAAGCTGCGGCGCCCAGATAACGTCGGTCTGGTAGACGTCGATATCGCTGCTGCCGGCGGCGAGCCAGAGCCGATATTGGCCGAACTGGTCGGTGGTCGAAGGCGGAATGACGACGATATCAACCTTGTTACCGCTCTTCTTCTCGTAACGATCCAGTATCTCGCGCAGCACCTTGATTCCGTTGCCGGTATCGCCCGACACGATCGACAGTTCCACGGCTCGCGCTTGAACAGCGCCCAGCAGGATGCCGGCGGCCAGGAATGCTGAAGCGAGCTTCACGGGATTGCGGACCTCCCTGCGCGACCGGCGACGCACAGGTCGCGGCTCATCAAGGCCCCTGCGTTGAATGCGCGACGCCGCTTAGGGTTCCCGCGCTTGTGCGTGCCGACCGGGCCGGCGGGTCGGTGAAGCCGATCTCGGTTGGCGCGACCGCGTCGGCGGCCCGTCCCGTCCGCCTCGCTTCACGCAAAGCGGACGGGCTCCGAAACCCCCGCCCCGGAGCCCGCCTGGGAGTGGCTGACGCATGCCGGCACAGCCTCCTCCGACGCCTTGCCCGCGTCGATCCGCCGATCGGCCGCCCGGCACGACGACGAATTAGCATGCCCTAACGTCAGCCTATGTGAAGGAGTTCACAATGTCCGAGCGCAGGCGATGGCAACGCCGCGCCGGGAGCCTCCGATCCGGCCCGCCGCGCTTTGCGCGTCAGCCTTCCCAGTCGACCGGGATCATGCCGAGCCGCTCGTAGAGCCTGAAGGCCGCGGTGCTCTTCACCGTGTTGGTCTTGAGATCGACATGGGTCGCCCCGCGCTCGCGAAAGGTCAGGAACACCTGCCGCATCAGCGCCTCGCCGAGGCCCTGCCGTCTCGATTCCGGATGCACGGCGAGATCCTTGACAAAACCGGATGTCCAGCAGAGCGCCGCGCCCGCCAGCAGCCCCTTGCCGTCGATCGCCAGGAAACAGAGGGCGGGGTCGAACTCCGCATCGCCGGAAATGCGCGGCCACCACTCGTCGAACGGCCCGTCGGCGCCGTCGTCGAACACCTCTTCCAGCAGCGCGTGCAAAGCCTGCGCATCCCGGTGCTCGAACGCGCGCATGACGAAACCCTGCGGCCAATGCGGCGCGGTCAGCGTATCGTCGAGCAGCTTGCGCAGGCGGATGTCGTTGGCAGCCGGCGGGCGGGGAATTGGGTTTTCATGCATGGCGCTGTCTCGAAACGCCGCGCGGAACCGTCCGCTCAGGCGTCGGGTGGCAGGCGGTGCCGCTTGCGGTCGGTGCCCAGGCCCGTCGCCTCGAGCAGGCCTTTGCGCTTGGCATCGTAGTAATAGCCGGTCTGGTAGAGCATGTCGGCCCGCTTGGCGTTGCCGCCCGAAACCAGCCAGGCGCCGCGCAGATACTTGACCGCATATTTGAGATTGGTCTCGGCGTCGAACAGGCCGGTCGCCGGTCCGTCATAGCCCATGCCGCGCGCCGTCGCGTGCTTGATCTGCATCAGCCCCCAATGTCCATGATTGTAGGCTTTCGGGTTGAAGGTGCTTTCACGATTGACGACATGACGCACCAGGTCGATCGGCACTTCATAGATCGCCGAATATTTCTCGATCAGCCGTTCGATCTCGCCGCGCGGGCCGCTGGCGTGCTGCTCGGGTTGGCCAGGTGCCGCAAGCAGCGCCGGATTTTCCGGCATCATATAGGCGACCTGCTGGACGCCGGGCATCGGGGCGACTTTCGCCGACTGGCCGGTGACCGGCATGGCGACGCCTGCGGTCGTATAGACCGCCGCTCGGCTGATGGATGCCGCTCGGCTGATGGATCCAGGGCCGGTCGGCGAGCCGCCGGCCGTCAGCACCGGCGGCGGCGGAAACTGGCCGGCCATCGGCGTCGCTCCGGCGAAAGCCGCAGGCTGCGCCAGCGCCGCGGCCGGCGCGCCGGGTTGGACAGGCGGCGGCAAAAGCGCGCCTTGCGTCGCGGACGCGCCTTGCATCACCAGTGCGCTTTGCGTCGCGGGCGCGCCTGGCGTGGTCGCCATGGCGACGACATCGCCGGCCAGCGCCGCGGTCTGCACCTGCGCGAGACCCGAAGGTTCCGGCAGCACGGCCACCGTTTCGGGCAGCGCGAGCGTCGGCGTGTCGTCCGCAACAGCAGGCGTCGAGGCTTCCGCAAGCGCGGGCGCGGCCTTCATCTGCGAAGTCGAGGTGCAGCCGCTGAGACCGGCTGCTGCGACGAGCACGCCTATCGCGGTGGATATGATTTTAGCGGGCAAGCCGTGCGGGTCCGGTTTGTCGGTTGTTAAGGAGTCCTTACACCAGCGATTCACACCCGGCAATCGGGGCCACCCGGCGGTTTTCGGGTGGCGACAACAGGGCCGAAGTGCCATATTGTTCTGGATATGTACTCGTTTTTCGCTGTTTTGCGGAAGGAATACGTCATGAAACCCACATCCCAGATCACGGCCGGCCACGCAGTGTTAGAAACAGTGATCGGCTTTATGGGGATAGCCTGGAGCGAGAAGGGCCTGATCCGGCTTTGCCTGCCGGAGCGCAGCCGCGAAGCGGTCGAGCGCCGGCTGCTTCGCCACCCCGGCGTCTCGGCCTCGACAGACCAGCCGTCCTGGGTGATCGATCTGATCGCCTCGATCAAGGCCTATGCGGCCGGCGAGGACGTCGACTTCTCGAGCGTGCCGGTCGATCTCGACGGCGTCGACAATTTCCGCCTCGCCATCTACGACGCGGCGCGCAAGCTCGGCTTCGGCGAGACCACCACCTATGGCGAACTGGCCAAGCGCGCCGGCCATGCGGGCCTTCCGCGCGAAACGGGCGCGGCGCTCGGCGCCAATCCGGTGCCGCTGGTCATTCCGTGCCATCGCATCCTGGCGGCCGGCGGCAAGATCGGCGGCTTCTCCGCGCCCGGCGGCTCGGTCACCAAAGAAAGGATGCTGGCCATGGAAGGCGTTCGCGTCGGCCCGCCGCCGGCGACGCAGGCCACATTCGGTTTCTAAGGCGCTGCGTATCAGTCCTGTAGGAACCGGCGGCGGAAGCGCCGCTCGAAATCCGGACGCTTGCAGACATAGACCATGCAGGACCTGGCGTCGGCACTCGGCACATAGGCGCGTGCCCTCACCTCGCCCGCGTTGCAGAAGCGCTCGTCGCGCACATAGCGGTCGTAGAGCGGCAGCCCCGGCACGCGCGTCGACTGGTAGCGCAGGATGACGGCGCCCTGTCTGGCGATCGTCGCCTGCACCCGGTCGCAGCTCATGCGCGTCGGATCGTAGCGCGTCACCGCCTGCGCTTCCGCGGCCAGCAGCAGGAAGCAGGCGGCAAGCAGAATGGTCTTCATGGCTTCTCTCCTCGGAAGGGCAAGCATCGCATCCCTCCACAACGCGGCACCGCTGTCAAAACTTCCATGCTTGTATCCCGCTCGATCCGGGATGCGGGGCAGCGTCCAGGCAACCCGTCTTGTTTTCTTGCTCAAACTATCCTATATCCGCAGCATTGAATTTGGCCGATCGATCGGGCCGCGATCTTCGCGTTTGCTGACGTCTATCTCCAAAATTTCGATACCGCCGGCCGGACGTTGGTCCGGTCAAACAAAAGCAAATGTGAAGGGCATTCTATATGGCAACTGGTACGGTCAAGTGGTTCAACGCCACCAAGGGCTACGGCTTCATCCAGCCTGACAATGGCGGCGCGGACGTTTTCGTCCACATCTCCGCTGTCGAGCGCGCTGGCATGACGAGCCTGGCTGAAGGCCAGAAAATCAACTTCGAGATCGAGCAGGACCGCCGCACCGGCAAGTCCGCTGCTGGGTCTCTTAGCAAGGCAGCCTGATTTGGCTTAAGCATTTTGCAGCCAAGCGGAATCGCTTGGCGTTGCAGAAATGCGGCTAAGCAAAGGCGCGCGCCGGACGAAGGTTCGGGGCGCGCGGCAAGTCACGGATGTACTGACGGTCGCGCGAGAAGCGCGCCGGAGCGAAAAGACCCGACAAGCTGGAACAGCAGATAGCTGCCGGCCCGGACCAGACGCTCCCGATCAGGCTACCGGCAGAGGAAGGCGGGCATTGCCCGCCTTTTTTGTTGCCTGGATTTTGGCGAGTTCTTCTCCGGTCCCAGCAGGCCCACGGGTGGCACTTTTGGCCCACCAGTGCTATCATTGATACATGACCAAACTCGAACAGATCGAAAAATCCGTCGCCGAACTGAGCCCTGAAGAGCTGAAGGCATTTGCCGCCTGGTTCGAGGCTCTGCGGGCCGATTTGTGGGACAAGCAGATCGAAGCCGACGCGAAAGCGGGCAGGCTGGACAAGCTTGCAGAACAAGCACTGGCTGAGCATCGCGCGGGTCGGACTCGGCCCCTGTGAATCACTCTGCCGCCCCTTCGTTTTGGGACGCCTACGATAAACTACCTAAAGCAATCAGGATGAAGGCTGACAGCAGCTTCGCCAAGCTGCGTGCAGATCCGTTTCATCCTTCGCTCCATTTCAAGCGAGTTGGACGTTACTGGTCAGCTCGAGTTGATCTGGACTACCGCGCTGTTGCAGTCCGTGACCAGGACGACATGATCTGGTTTTGGATCGGCACCCACTCCGAGTATGAACGCCTTTTGAAATAGCCGCTTACGGCTGTATGCATGCAAAGCGGCTCGCTGGCGCGCCCATACAGGTTGGGTGCAAAGCGGTGAGGAATTATGCCTTCCACTCGATCGGCACATGCCCCTTATCCGCCTCGACGCGCTTCAACCAGGCGGCGACCGCCGGATAGGCATCCAACTGGAAGCCGCCCATCCCGGCGGTGTGGGTATAGGCGTATAAGGCGATGTCGGCGACGCTGTAGGCGCTGCCGGCGAAGAATTCGTTCTGCTTCAGATGCTGGTTCATCACGCTGAGCGCCTTGTTGCCGCGCTCCAACGTCTGCGCCAATCGTTCCGGCGTGGCGTCCTTCGCCCGTTCCGGAAAAGTCAAAAGCGCCTTGCGCACCGCGATATAGGGCTCATGGCTGTATTGCTCGAAGAACAGCCATTGGTAAGCCAGCGCGCGTTCGTATTTATCGGCGGGCAGGAAGCGCGTGCCTTCGGCAAGATAGAGCAGGATGGCGTTGCTTTCAGCGATACGCCTGCCGTCGTCGAGCTCGAGCATCGGCACCATCGCATTCGGATTCTTGGCGACATAGTGGGCCTTGCGCGTCTCGCCGGTATGCGAGCTCACCTCTACCCGGGTGAAAGGAATGCCGAGCTTGGCCAGCAACAGCCGCGGCTTATAGCAATTGCCACTGTCGGCCATGTCGTAAAGGATCATCCTACATACCTCGCGCGTCGCCTGAAGCTCATTTCGGCACGGCACTAACGTGCCCAGGCGAGACCATCCAGTGATTTGTATTTGAGAAGAACCATCAGCGGCGCTGATATGTTTTCGGCGTCTGCATCAGCGATGCTGATGCACCTTTTGGGATCGAGCATCAGCGATGCTGATGCAGGGGCACGACCTTGTTGCCGGCGCCGAGCAGGGCGTCGACCGAAAGCGGTTCTTCCTTGAAGATCGTGCCGGCGAGCGCCGGGCGGGCGAGATGGAAACCTTGCAGCAGGTCGACGCCGCCCTCGAGCGCGACGCGCAAGTGCTGTGCATTCTCGATGCCCTCGACCAGCACTTTGGCGCCGCGCTCGTGCAGCACCGCCACCAACGGCCGGAAGAAGCGTTCGGCGGCGGCATGGCGGCAGAGCTCGCCAAACCAGGCGCCGTCGATCTTGACGATGTCGGGTGTAAGCAGATCGATGCGCGCTTCGGTCGAATGCCCCGTGCCGAAATCGTCGATGGCGATGCGGATGCCGTCGCGCCGCATTTCGCGCACCAGGCTGGCAAGAACCTGGTCATCGGCTGCCTGTTCGGTGATCTCGCAGACCAGCAGGCTGGGCTCAAGCTCCAGATCGCCGAGATGCCTGGTCATCAGCCGGATCTCGGCGAGCGCCCGTCCGAGATGGTCGTTGATGGTCGGATTATAGTTGAAGAACAGCGTCAATCCCTCGACGCCGATGTTGCGATAATTGCCGAGATGCAGCATCCGGCACATCGTTTCGACAAACAGAAGGTCGGGCGCGGGAATGCTGCCGAAGAAGACCGAAGCGGCTACCGGCTGCGCGATGCGGCGCGGCTCGATCAGCCCCTCGACGGCGACGGCTCTGAGCACCCTGCCCTCCGGCGCGAAAATCGGCTGATAGGCGCTCCACAGCCGGAATTCTCTATAGACGCCGAATTGGAGGCCGATCTCGTCGGCGAAGATCGCCTTGGCGACGTTGCGCCGCCTGTCTGGTTGTTCGCTCATGGCGCGACCTTGCGCCCGAACACCCTTGCCGGCCGTCCGTGCAGCGTTGGGGCCGCCGGGCTTGCGGCGGCCGGTGCCTTGCTGTCTTCGCTCGAAGGCTGCTGCGCGCCCTTGCCGAAGACGCGAAAGCTGGTGGGGGCAAGTTCCGGCCGGGCAAGCACGTAGCCCTGCACCATGGAGGCGCCGGACCTCTCGGCTAGCTCCAGCTGCCAGCCTTCCTCGATACCTTCGAAGACGGTGCGGATGCCCTGGTTCTCGAAACTCTGCACCATCGCCGTCAGCAAGGCGAAGCCGGCGCCGGACTCCATCAGATGGGTGATCCAATTCGCATCGAATTTGACGATGTCCGGCTTGAGTTCCTTGATCCGATTGATGTCGGAATCATCGGCGCCATAGTCGTCCACCGCGATGCTGAAGCCATTGGCCCTCAGCGCCTCGACAAAACCGTAGAGCGCTTCCTGCGAAGCCGATTTCTGCTCGGTGACCTCGCAGACGATGCGGCGCGGATCGATGCCGGCTTCGTGCAGCACCAGCCGCATGTCGCGCAGGGCCTTGTCGGCGATGTGGCGATCGGTGAAGACCGACGGGTCGAAATTGACGAAGATGGAGGCCTCTTGCGGCAGGCAGGCGCCGGCGTTCAGAAGATGCAGCGTGCGCGTCAGCGCTTCGATATGCAGCCGGTCGGCCGCCGGGCAGGTGCCGAAAAATGTCGCCGGCGACTGCGGCTCGCCATCGCGGAACGGCCGGATCAGCCCTTCGAAAGCGGCGACCGAGAGCTTGCCCTCCTTGAAGGCGAAGATCGGCTGGAACGCGCTCTGCAGCGTATAGATGCCCCAGACACCGGTCGAGGTGCCGTCATCATGACGGATGATATGGGCAAGCCCGATGCTGCGCGACAAGGTTTCTCGCTCCGCGAATAGGCGCAATCCAATCTGCGATCCTGCCAGCCAAGGGTTTACCGGCCGTTGATGAATTTAGCGTTGCCGCTCACGCAGGCTGACTTTGGTCACGCCTCCTTGACCTCTGGCTCATCGCACAATGCTTGCGCTCCGCGCGATGATGCGACATGAGAGGCGCCGCGGCCGCTCCTGGCCGCTTTTCCTAGGAGACATTTCGTCATGGCCTTTCTCGCCGACGCCCTTTCCCGCGTTAAGCCTTCCGCGACCATCGCGGTGACGCAGAAAGCGCGCGAGCTGAAAAATGCCGGCCGTGACGTGATCGGCCTCGGCGCCGGCGAACCGGACTTCGATACGCCCGACAACATCAAGAACGCGGCGATCGAGGCGATCCGCCGCGGCGAGACCAAATATCCGCCGGTTTCCGGCATCGTGCCGTTGCGCGAGGCGATCGCGAAAAAATTCAAGCGCGAGAACAATCTCGACTACCGGCCGGAGCAGACCATCGTCGGCACCGGCGGCAAGCAGATCCTGTTCAACGCCTTCATGGCGACGCTGAACCCGGGCGACGAGGTCGTTATCCCGCGCCCTTATTGGGTGAGCTATCCTGAAATGGTGGCGATCTGCGGCGGCACGTCGGTGTTCGCCGACACCTCGATCGACAATGGCTTCAAGCTCACGCCGCAAGTGCTGGAAGAGGCGATCACGCCGAAAACCAAATGGCTGCTGATGAACTCGCCGTCTAACCCG
Source organism: Mesorhizobium sp. B1-1-5 (assembly GCF_006443065.1). Classification (NCBI taxonomy): domain Bacteria; kingdom Pseudomonadati; phylum Pseudomonadota; class Alphaproteobacteria; order Hyphomicrobiales; family Phyllobacteriaceae; genus Mesorhizobium; species Mesorhizobium sp. B1-1-5. Next base: position 104,935 of record NZ_VFWS01000004.1, read on the forward strand.
TCGGGCGCCGCTTACACGGAGGCCGAGCTGCGGGCGCTGGCCGACGTGCTGCTCAAGCATCCGCATGTTTGGACGTTGACCGACGACATGTATGAGCACCTGACCTATGGCGATTTCGTCTTCAAGACCATCGCCGAGGTCGAGCCGAGCCTCTATGAGCGCACGCTGACCATGAACGGCGTGTCGAAGGCCTATGCCATGACCGGCTGGCGCATCGGCTACGCCGCCGGGCCGGTGCCGCTCATCAAGGCGATGGACATGATCCAGGGCCAGCAGACCTCGGGCGCCTGCACCATCGCGCAATGGGCTTCCGTCGAGGCGCTCAACGGGCCGCAGGATTTCATTGCGAAGAACAAGGCGATCTTCCAGGGCCGGCGCGACCTCGTGGTCTCGATGCTCAACCAGGCGCGCGGCATCTCCTGCCCGTCGCCGGAAGGCGCCTTCTATGTCTACCCGTCCTGCGCCCAGCTGATCGGCAAGAAGACCAAGACGGGCAAGGTGATCGACAATGACGAGGCCTTCTGCTCCGAACTGCTGGAGGCCGAAGGCGTCGCGGTGGTGTTCGGCTCGGCCTTCGGCCTCGGACCGAACTTCCGCATCTCCTACGCCACGTCGGACGCCTTGCTGGAAGAAGCCTGCACGCGCATCCAGCGCTTCACCGCGTCGCTGACCTGATCGGCCATCCGGCCGGCCAGCAAGAAAAACCCGGCGCCGCGCCGGGTTTTTCTTAGGCGCCGATCAGCCGCCATATTGCTCGTCGGAAACCTGCTCCAGCCAGTCGGCGTGAACGCCTTCCAGCGCCTCCTGCATGGCGATATGCGTCATGGCGGTTTTCCGGCCGGCGCCATGCCAGTGCTTTTCGCCCGGCGCGAAGGAAACGACATCTCCCGCCCTGATCTCCTGCACCGGGCCGCCCCAGCTTTGCGCCAGGCCGGCGCCGGCAGTGACATAGAGCGTCTGGCCAAGCGGATGCGTGTGCCAATAGGTGCGCGCGCCGGGCTCGAAGCTGACCAGCGTCGCTCTGAGCCGCGCCGGCGCCTCTTTCTCGATGATTGGCGTCTGCAGCACCCGCCCGGTGAAATATGTCTCCGGCGCGACGATCGTCGGCACGCTGCCGCACGCAATGAGCTTCATCGTTCAGATCCTCTCGAACAGAGCGCCCCGCGCGGTGTCTCACGCGATAGTTTCGCCTCGTCGGGAGACCGTTGCAACCGGCTTTGAGCCATTGCCCGGCGGCAACCTCGATTTCTCATTCGCGCAGCGGGCGGATTGCAACATTAGAATGTCTGAAAATTGTCATAAATCGTTGCTTTTTAACCATAAAATCGCGATCTCCACTCAGCGGCAAAGGAATTAATCGAGGCAGCCGCCACGCTCAGCGTTTCTTAACGGCTGAGGTCCTAGCCATGTCGCGTGCTGTGGGGGCGCGGACATGAGTATCTTGGCGACAATCAAAGATCACAGCGGCCGTATCTATCGCGGCATCCAGGCATTGCTCGTGATGAGCATCGCCGCCACCGGGCTCGCGGCTTTCGCGCTGACGGAGAACGCCTCCCGCGCCGGCGCGCTCGCGGTGTCGGTGACTTCGACCTTAATGGCGCTTCTGGTGTTGATGTATATGCGCTCGAACGTCGTCCAGCGCCTGCAATCGGCGGCGGACGCCGAGGCCGAGAAGCATCGCTTTCTCACTGACGATGCCATGACAGGCGCGATGACCCGGCGCTATTTCATCGAAGCGCTGGGCGATTGGCTCAGCGGCTCGCGCAACCGTCGCCAGGCAAGTCTGCTTTTGATCGACCTCGACCATTTCAAGCAGCTCAACGACACGTTCGGCCATCAGTTCGGCGATCTGGCGCTGGCGCATCTGGTCGCGGAAGCGCAACGCATCTTCGAGGACGGCGTCATCGGCCGGCTCGGCGGCGACGAGTTCGGCATCATGGTTCCGCATGGCGACGTCGCCAGTATCGGCAAGGACGCCCGCCGGCTGCTGGATGCGATGCGGGCCGGCAAGAGACATGAAGGCAAGATCATTCCCTTGTCGATCTCGGTGGGCGTCGCGCTCGCGCCGTTGCACGCTTCGAACGGCACTGAATTGATGCTGCTGGCCGACCTCGCGCTCTACGAGAGCAAGGCGGGCGGTCGCGGCCGCGTCACCGTTTTCGACGAGGAGATGCTGTCTGACAAACGCTATCGCCGGCTGGTGGAGCGCGAGCTGCGCGCTGCGATCTATCTCGGCGAATTGGAACTGCACTACCAGCCGATCGTCGGTCCCGACGGCTCGGTCGACGCGCTGGAAGGATTGATCCGCTGGCGTCATCCCGTGCGCAGCTTGATCTCGCCGTCGGAATTCATCCCTATCGCCGAGCGCTCGACGCTGATCGACATGATCGGCGAATGGGTCTTCAAGCGCGCCTGCGCCGATATCGGGCATTTTCCCGGACGGCGCATCTCGATCAACGTCTCCGGCGAGCAGCTGAAGCGCGACGAGATCGTGACGATGTGCGACCGGGTCCTGCGCGAGACCGGCCGGTCCGCGTCGCAGTTCATCATCGAGATCACCGAGACGGTGGCGACGGCCGCGACGCCCGAGGTTCTCAGGCGCCTCGAGGCACTGCGCGGCCTCGGCTTCCACATCGCCCTCGACGACTTCGGCACCGGCCATTGCGGCTTCAACTACCTGAAGTCGCTGCCCATCGACAGCGTCAAGATCGATCGCTCCTACATCCGCAGCCTCGCCCACGACCAGGTGGCGCAGATCTTCGTTTCTGCGCTTGCCCAGATCGCCCGCATCCAGGACATCGCCATCGTCGCGGAGGGCGTCGAAACCGCGGAGGAATTCGCGCTTGCCCGGACGGCCGGCTGCAGCCGCTTCCAGGGCTATTTCTTCGGCAGGCCGGCGCCGCGCGACAAGGCAAGCGCCTTGTGTGCCGCCGCCCGCGAACCGCTCGCCCTCACAGCCTGACAAGTAAAAAATGGCGGTCTGGTGAACCCAAGCCGGCGAACGTCCTATTTTTCTTGCCCTCCCGACAAACCCGTGTGACGATGGTTTTGGGAAGAGGTGAAAACCCCGCCCGCGACGGCCGAACAGGCCGGCCGCCGCTCTGCACAGGGTGCGATCGGACGCAAACCGGTTTCCACTTTTGCTGATCGCTCTCTCGGGAAACGCCTGAGTGGAGGTTCAGCCATGGGTACTCGCGCCGGAGGACGACGCACGGGACCGAAATGCATTGCCATAGTCGGTCCCTTCGCAAGCGGTAAGACGACACTTCTCGAAGCCATCCTCGCCCGCACGGGCGCCATCCCCCGCCAGTCACCAGTTTCATCGGGTAACACCGTTTCGGACCATTCGCCGGAGGCACGCGCCCACGCCATGAGCGTCGAGGCGACCTTTGCCACCACCGATTTCATGGGGGAGCAGATCACTTTCGTCGACTGTCCCGGCTCCATCGAATTCGCCTTCGAGGCCGAACCCGTGCTTGCCGCTTGCGACCTCGCGGTCGTCGTCGCCGAGGCCGATGAGAAGAAGATCCCGGCGCTGCAGCTCATCATGCGCAAGCTCGACGATCTCGCCATTCCGCGCATCCTTTTCCTCAACAAGGTCGACAAGGCGGTCGCGGGCGTGCGCGAGACGCTGAAGATGCTGCAGCCGGCAAGCACGGCACCGCTGCTGCTGCGCCAGATTCCGGTGCGCAAGGACGGCATCGTCATCGGCTCGATCGATCTGGCGCTGGAACGCGCCTACATCTATCGCGAATACGCCGAGAGCCAGGTTGCCGAGATCCCGAACGACGACAAGGCGCGCGAGCTGGAAGCCCGTTTCTCCATGCTGGAGACGCTCGCCGATCATGACGATCACCTGATGGAGCAGTTGCTGGAGGAGATCGAGCCGCCGAAGGACGCGATCTTCGACGATCTCTCGGCCGATCTGCGCGCCGGCGCGGTGACGCCGGTGCTGATCGGCACGGCCGAGAAGGGCAACGGTGTGCTGCGCCTGTTGAAAGCCATCCGCCATGACGCACCGGATGTCGAGGCGACGCGGAAGCGCCTGGGCGCGCCGGACGGCCAGACGGTGGTGCAGGTGATGAAGACCATTCACACCGCGCATGGCGGCAAGCTTTCGGTGTCGCGCGTGCTCTCGGGCCAACTGGCCGACGCAGCCGAGCTCTTCCTTTCCAACGGCGACACGGCGAAGGTTTCCGGCATCTACAGGATGCTCGGCAAGGACCAGTCGAAGCTGACATCCGCCAAAGCGGGCGACACGGTTGCGCTCGGCAAGCTCGACAACGTCAAGACCGGCCAGACGCTGAGCTCGGCCAAGGGCGGCATCCGGCCGCTTGTCACGCTGGAGCCGCCGCAGCCGGTCTTCGCCTTCGCGCTTCGCCCCAAGGAGCGCAAGGACGAGGTCAAGATGTCGGCGGCGATCCAGCGGCTTGCCGAGGAAGATCCATCGCTCAGCCTGCGCCACAACCAGGATTCCGCCGAAACCGTCCTGTCGGGTCATGGCGAGATGCATCTGCGCGTGGTGCGCGAACGCCTTGAGGGCAAGAACCAGATCCCGATCGAGGGCCATGCCCCGGCGGTGCCTTACCGGGAGACGATCCGCAAATCGGCGCAACAGCGCGGCCGCCACAAGAAACAATCCGGCGGCCACGGCCAGTTCGGCGACGTGGTGATCGAGATCAAGCCGCTGCCGCGCGGGTCCGGCTTCCAGTTCTCCGACACCATCACCGGCGGGGTGGTGCCGAAAACCTACATCCAGTCGGTAGAGACCGGCATTCGCGACTATCTGAAGACGGGCCCGCTCGGCTTTCCGGTCGTCGATGTCGCCGTCAACCTGTCGGACGGTTCCTACCACGCGGTCGATTCCTCCGACATGGCCTTCCAGATGGCGGCGAAGCTCGCGATGAAGGAAGGCATGGCCGCCTGTTCGCCGGTCCTGCTGGAGCCAGTGATGAAGGTCGAGATCGTCACGCCCTCCGACGCGACCTCGAAGATCATCGCACTGATCCCGCAGCGGCGCGGCCAGATCCTCGGCTATGATGCAAGGCCCGACTGGCCGGGCTGGGACGTCGTCGAGGCGACCATGCCCCAGGCCGAAATCGGCGACCTGATCATCGAGCTGCGCTCGGCGACCGCCGGCGTCGCCAGCTACAAGGCCACTTTCGATCACATGGCCGAGCTCACCGGCCGGCTGGCCGACGAAGCGATGAACGCCAACGGCAAAGCGGCCTAGAGCAATTCCGGGAAAAGTGTGCGCGGTTTTCCGTCCGGAGTTGCGTAAGAACAAGGAGATAGTGCGGTTCGCCGTTTCTGTGAAACGGTGAAACGCACGAGCAGGTCGGCCTGTCTGGCAGGCTTCTGTTGGAGATACGAAAACGGCGTCCGGATGATCCGGACGCCGTTCCTATTGCGGACCGTTCTCCTGGGAGGCAACGGCTAGTCCGCCGCATCCGGAAAAAAGGTTCGGACGCGGTGCTTGCCTGAGCCCGGTCTTTCGAGTGATGCCCCCATCTCCCGAACCGACCAACCGCGTCCTATCGTCTACTTAAACGATAGAGTGGGTCTGCGACATGTTACCCGATGTTACATGTCACTGTTACGCGGTGGATTCAGTCGTTTTCTTGCCGGCCCGAAGGCGTGCGGGCAACAAAAAAGCCGGATCAATAAAGATCCGGCTGAGTTTGATTGGAAGTGCCGATTAAGGCTAACCTCCAGAGGGGAACACTCGAGGGCGCTAATGGGAGGAGAACGCGCCCCGGAGATGTGACTATATATGTGCTCATCATGCCCAAGAAACAAGCATCTATTTTGCAACACACGCATGCAAAAAGACGCAGGCTGTGGTCCAACCTGTTCATCGAAGCCATAGGACCAGAAAAGTCGCCGATTCCGGCGCGTTTCCGGCGCTAAAGCGACTGCTTAAAAGCAAACCGAGCCGATTTTGCTCAGAAATATGCAAATCGGCGAAATGATGTCGATTTCGGCAAGCCGAGTTTATTTTTACGGCAGGAGACCGATGATGCGAACTTTTTCAGCAATCGCCGGCAGCGCGCTGTTCCTTGTTGCAGCGCCGGGCGTCGTCGCCGGCTTCGCGCCGTGGCTGCTGACCGACCATTATCGCAAACCTCTGTCGGCTCTGCCCGGCTTCGTGCCTGTGGGCTCGATTCTTGTGATCGGAGCGGCCGCCATCCTGCTTCATGCGTTCGCCCGCTTTGCGCTTGAGGGCCTGGGCACGCCCGCTCCCGTGGCGCCGACCGAGAAACTGGTCGTCGGCGGCGTCTACCGCCATGTGCGCAATCCCATGTATGTGGCGGTGTTGTCGATCATCCTCGGCCAGGCGCTTATCTTTTCGAGCTGGGCGGTGCTGGTCTACGGCCTCATCGCCGCGGCGGCGATGATCTCCTTCGTCAAGCTCTATGAAGAGCCGACGCTCGCCAACCGCTATGGCGAAGAATACGAAGCCTACCGCCGCGCCGTGCCCGGCTGGCTGCCGCGCATCACGCCCTGGCGCGGATAAGCCTCCCTTTCCGAGGGGAGTGCGCCGATATTCAGGTCAGGCCGAGTCGAGAACGGTAGGCTCCGAGAACCGGAACGGAGCGTACTTCAGTACGTGAGTACCGGAAGCGCAGGAGCCTGCCGTTCGCAGGCCGGCCTCACCTGAATATTCAGTAGGACCAGCTGCGCGCCTTTGCGATGATAAAGTCGCGAAACACGTGCAGCTTCGCCTGGTTCTTCATCGCGTCGGGATAGGCGAAATAGGTGTCGAAGGACGGCACCTCGGTCTCGGGCAGAAGCTGCACCAGGTCCGTGTCCTTGTTGATCACATAGTCCGGCAGCATGGCGATGCCGGCGCCGCCCTGCACCGCCCGCTTGATCGACAGGATGTCGTTGATCTGCAGCGTCGGCACCCGCTGGCCGCCCTCGAAATCGCCGACCGTCTCCAGCCAGTTCAGCTCCGACAGATGCGAGGGCACCGGCAGGCCGAACGTGACGATGCGGTGGTTCCTGAGCTCGGCGATCGAGGCCGGCTTGCCGAATTTGGCGATATAGGACGGCGCGGCATAGAGGTGGAAATGCACCGTGAACAGCCGGCGCTGGATAAGGTCGGGCTGCTGCGGTTGGCGTAGCCGGATCGCGCAGTCGGCCTGGCGCATGGTGAGGTCGAGCTCTTCATTGGCGAGGATCAGCTGCAGGCTGATCTCGGGATAGAGCTCGATGAATTCCTGCACGCGCTCGGTCAGCCAGCCGGCGCCCAGGCCCACCGTGGTCGTTACCCTGAGCACACCCGACGGCCGGTCCTTGGTTTCGGTCAGCCGCGTCTTGATGGTTTCCAGCTTCATCAGCACGTCATGCGCCGTGCGGAACAGCATCTCGCCCTGCTCGGTCAGCACCAGGCCGCGCGCATGGCGGTGGAACAGCGCCACGCCGACGTCGTGCTCCAGCGCGCTGACCTGCCGCGAAATGGCCGATTGCGACAGGTGCAGCGTCTCGGCGGCATGGGTGAACGACCCAGCCTCCGCCGCTGCGTGAAATACGCGTAGCTTGTCCCAGTCCAGCGCCATGATTCCCCTCGCGTTGCTTCGGCGTCTGAATGAAAAATCAGGCTTTTAAACGGCTTCTTTCAGCCGATTGTCATTCCGCCGCTTCGCGGTGAACCTCGATGCCCGCCAGATATTTTTCCGCCTCGAGCGCCGCCATGCAGCCAAGTCCGGCCGCCGTCACCGCCTGGCGGTAGACGTCGTCGGTGACGTCGCCGGCGGCGAACACGCCGGGCACGTCGGTGCGGGTGGAATCGGGCGCCGTCCACAGATAGCCGTTCGGCTTCTGCTTCAGCTTGCCGGCGAAGAGCTCGACCGCCGGCGCATGGCCGATGGCGACGAACACGCCGTCGACGGGCAGCTTCGATTCCTGGCCGGTCACCACGTTGCGCAGCGTCAGGCCCTCGACCGAGGGCGGCAGCGGCGCCTTGCCCGGCCGTCCGGTGATCTCGTCGACGACCGTGTCCCAGATGACGCGGACATTGTCCTTCTTGAGCAGTCGCTCGCGCAGGATGCGCTCGGCGCGGAAGTCGCTGCGCCGGTGGATGACGGTGACGCTCTTGGCGAGGTTCGACAGATAGAGCGCCTCCTCGACCGCCGAATTGCCGCCGCCCACCACCGCGACGTCCTTGCCGCGATAGAAGAAGCCGTCGCAGGTGGCGCAGGCCGAAACGCCGAAGCCCATGAAGGTCTGCTCCGACGGGATGCCCAGCCACTTCGCCTGCGCGCCGGTGGCGATGATCAAGGCGTCCGCGGTGTAGACGGTGCCGGAATCGCCGGTGGCGCGGAACGGCCGCACATTGAGATCGACCTCGGTGATGATGTCGTTGATGATGTCGGTGCCGACATGCTCGGCCTGCTTGAGCATCTGCTCCATCAGCCACGGACCCTGGATCGGATCGGCGAAGCCCGGATAGTTTTCCACGTCGGTGGTGATCATCAATTGCCCGCCCTGCTGCAGGCCGGCGACCAGCATCGGCTTCAGCATGGCGCGCGCGGCATAGACCGCCGCCGTGTAGCCGGCCGGGCCGGAACCGATGATGAGAACGGGCGCATGTTTGGTGTTCATGAAAAGTCCCCTGCGGCGCGAAGCCGTGGTTTTGTTGGGCTTAATGTAAGTGTTGCCCGTGAGACCAGCAAGGCAAGTTGGCTTTCGTCCCCGGAAAGCTTCGTTCCCCGCATATCGGGCCATATCGCCGCCCCTCACCGATTCATGTCGTCCGGAGATATGCGGCTCTGGGATCAGCGCATGCATCAAAGGAAGGAGAAAATCATCGTAAAGGGATGGCCTCCCAGGCGAAACCAAATTACAAAATCGCGAAAGATTCTTGCGCGAAAGCCGTTCATGCCGCTCAAAGCCGACCTCGATGCCATCGACTGGAAGATCCTGCGCGAGCTGCAGGGTGACGGCCGCATGACCAATGTCGAATTGTCCAACCGGGTCGGCATTTCGGCGCCGCCCTGCCTGCGCCGTGTCAGGCGGCTGGAAGAGGCAGGCATTATCCGCGGTTACCGCGCCCTCCTGAATGCCCCGGCGCTCGGCATGGATGTCGTCGCCTTCTGCCTGATCGGCCTGCATCATCAGGCCGATGCCGAGCTGAAGACCTTCGCCGAACGCACGCGCGGCTGGCCGATCGTGCGCGATGCCTGGATGGTTTCTGGCGAATCCGATTTCCTGCTGCACTGCGTGGCGAGCGACCTCGGCACCTTCCAGACCTTCGTCATCGAGGAATTGGCCTCGGCCCCTAATGTGGACACGGTACGCACCGCCTTGACGATCCGCCGGGTCAAGGACGAAGGGCTGGTGGCTTTTCCAACTTAATGTGCCGGCTTCCGGAAAATCATCTGCAAAAACAAAGGGCTTAGCGCTGGGCTTTGAATCAACCCGCGATCAGAGCGACCGTATCGCGGTAAGCAGTTCCTCAACGTGGTGAGCGCCGCGCAACGGCGAAACCGAAAACCCGCCTATCGTCGAGCCTTCGCCGTCCGCCAGCCAGCCGCGCGCAAGGCCGGCGCGTTGGCCGGCTTCCATATCGGCCAGCTTGTCGCCGACGATCAGCGATCGGCTGAGATCGAGGCCGAGGCGGCGCCCCGCCTCCAGCAGCATGCCCGGGTTGGGCTTGCGCATCGGATGATCGGCAACCGCCAACGCGCCCCTGCCGGCCTCGTGGTAGGCGCAGGCAAGCACCATGTCGACAAACGCGTTTTGCTCAGCCAGCAGCTCGAGCACACGTCCGTTGACCCGGGCAAACGCGTCCCAGCCGAAATAGCCGCGCGCGATGCCGGATTGGTTGGTGACGACAATGACCGGAATACCGCGCACGTTCGCGGCCTCGATGACCGGCGCGATGCCGTCGCGCAGCACCACGGCCGCCGGATCGTCTGGATAGCCGGTATCGACATTGATGGTGCCGTCACGATCGAGGAACAGCGCTGGCCGGCCATCCGGAAAGTTCGTGGCGCTGGTCCGCTCGACCCAAAGGCCCGGCTCGGCCAGCGGGAAGCCTTCGCTTTCAGCCATTGCTGAGGCGCGCTTCGACCGCCTCGCACAGATGATGATAAAGGCACAAATGCCCCTGCTGGATGATCGGCGTCGAGGTCGACGGCACGTTGAGCAGGATATCGGTCAGCGGCCTGAGCTTGCCGCCGGTTTCGCCGGTCAGGCTGATAACCGTCATGCCCATCGCCCGCGCCTGCTCCGCCGCGGCAAGGATGCTCGGCGAATTGCCGCTGGTGGAAATGGCGAGCAGCACCGCGCCTTCCGATCCGTGTGCCTCGACCTGGCGCGAGAAGACGGTGTCGAAGCCGTAGTCGTTGCCCCAGGCCGTCAGCACTGCGGCGTTGGCCGGCAGCGCGATGACGTTGTAGGCCTTGCGTTCTTTCAGGAAGCGCCCGACCAGCTCGCCGGCGATGTGGATGGCGTCGCTGGCCGAGCCGCCATTGCCGCAGATCAGCAGCGCCTTGCCTTGCGACAGCGCCGTCACCACGGCGCTCACCGCGCGTTCCATCTCGCCGGTGAGGTCGCGCTCGACCATCGCCGATATAGCCGCCGCGGAGCGGACCAGGTAGTCGTTCAAATCGGACATGAGACCCTCAGTTTGCGGCACGCAGCTTGCCGATCGTGTTCGTCGTGCTCTTGCCGGCGACGAGATCGACCAGCACCACGCGCCCGCCCGCCTTCTGCACCACGTCAGCGCCGACCACGGTCTCGACCGTGTAATCCGCGCCCTTGACCAGAATGTCCGGCAGAAGCGCCTCGATGAGCTTGAGCGGCGTATCTTCCTCGAAGACGACGACGGCGTCGACCGAGGCAAGTGCCGCCAGCACGCAGGCGCGGTCATGCTGGCTGTTGACCGGGCGCCCCGGCCCTTTCAGCCGATGCACCGAGGCGTCGCTGTTGAGGCCGAGCACCAGCCGGTCGCACTGGCTGCGCGCGGCATGCAGCAGGCTGACGTGGCCGGCATGCAGGATGTCGAAACAGCCATTGGTAAAGCCGACGGTCAGCCCTTCTTCCTTCCAGGCAGCGACCATCCTGGCCGCGGCATTGAAATCGAGGATGGCGTCCTGATGGCCGGTCGGCCCGTGCGAGCGGAACAGCGCGCCGGATAGCTCCTCGACGTTCAGCCGCGCCGTGCCGCGCTTGCCGACCACGACGCCGCCGGCCGCGTTGGCGATGACCGCGGCATGCACCCGGTCGGCCCCGGCGGCGAGCGACAGCGCAAAACTCGCGATGACCGTGTCGCCGGCACCGGAGACGTCGAAGACTTCGCGCGCCTGGGTGGAGATGTGGCGGGCATCCTCGGCGGAGATCACGCTCATGCCCTTTTCGCTGCGCGTCGCGACGATGAACTCGAAATCATGCGTGGCAATCAGGTCGCGCGCCGCGGCCACGATCTCGTCGTCGCCGAACACCTTGCGCCCGACCGCCTCGCCAAGCTCCTTGCGGTTCGGCGTCACAGCCGTGGCGCCTGCGTAACGCGCATAGTCGCGTCCCTTCGGATCGACCAGCACCGGCTTGCCGGCATCGCGGCAGACCGCGATCAGCTCGCCGGCGACGCCGTCGAGCAGGATGCCCTTGCCGTAATCGGAGAGGATGACGATGTCGGCGCGGCCAAGCGCCGCCTGGAAATGATCGATGAGCTTCGCCCGCTCGGCCCCGGTGAGCGGCTTGATCTCTTCCTCGTCGAACCGCAGCACCTGCTGGTTGAGCGCGCTGAAGCGGCTTTTCGATGAGGTCATGCGGTCCTGGTGCTGCAGGAGGCCGTCGGTGTCGACGCCGATCTCGCTGAGCATGCGCATCAGATTGTTGCCGGCCTGATCGGCGCCGATCACTGAAACGGGGATGGCGGCCGCGCCCAACGAAACGATGTTGGAGACGACATTGCCGGCGCCGCCCATGTTCAACGTCTCGCCCTTGCCATGCAGCACGGGGATGGGGGCTTCCGGCGAGATGCGCTCGATCACGCCGCTGACGAAACGGTCGAGGATGAAATCGCCCACCACCAGCACGGTGACGTCGCCGAACCGGGCGATGGTGCGATGCAGAGGTTCCGGAGAAGGCGGATTGTGCTTGATCATCTCACTCGAGCTATGCCTGAAGGAGGCCGGACTTGATTAGATTTCAGCGCCGGAATTGTGGCGTGGGCTGCTCAAAGCGATGCCGATATACCGCAATTCGGGCGAGCGCAACGGCAGGCCTGGTGGACCGCAGCCGGAGCCCGGCAGCGCAATCAGCTCCTCTGCAGGGCGACGTGGACGCCGAGGCCAACCAGCACGGCGCCGCCCGCTCGCTGCATCAGGCGCTGCGCGCGTCCCGAACGCCGCAGCCGCGCTATCATCGCGCCGGCAAGGAATACGCACACGACGTCAGCGGAGGAGAACATCAGGTTGACGATGGTTCCAAGCACGACGAACTGCAGCCAGACCGGGAACGCCGCCGAGGCGTCGATGAATTGCGGCAGGAACGCCATGAAGAAGATCGCCGTTTTCGGATTGAGCACCTCGACGGTGATGCTTTCGAAGAAGGCGCGGCGAGCCGATTTCCGCTCGATGGCGGGCAGAGCCATATCGCCGTCCGCCCGTTTGCGGAACATGGCAACGCCGAGCCAGACCAGATAAAGCGCGCCGATCAGCTTGACCGCCAGGTAGAGCGGCGGCACGGCGTGGAAGAGCACCGACAGGCCGGCGGCCGCGGCAAAAACATGGAAATAGCCGCCGAGATGGATGCCCAGCGCCGCCGTAAGCCCGGACCAGCGGCCGCGCGCCATGGTCTGCGCGGCGGCATAGAGCATGGCGGGACCTGGGATGTAGGCGAAGATCGCGGTGGTGGCGAAGAAGGCGATGAGTAGTTCGGTCGACGGCATCTTGGTCCCTCATGATCCGGTCGCAGGCGGCAACCGGCTTAATCACCATCCAACTCCGCGGCGTACTCCTCAAGCATCTCGACATGGTCTGACGAAGCGTCTTTGGCAGCGTAAGCGTGGCGGCTGTCGTTGGCGAAGCGAGCCTCGTAGGCCCCGATGCTCATTAGGACATATCTCGGCTTGTTGTGACGGGTAATGGAGACAGGCTGCTGGCTCGCGGCCGCAAGCACGTCACCGAGATTTTGTTTCAGATCAGTAGACGGGTATTGCTTCATGAAGGCCTCCATTTTGTACAAAATGGGCAAAACAGACGAAATAGACAAGCTCAAGATGGGGCGACGCCTGCTTTGTCGACAGCCCGGCTGGCCTCCCCTATAAGAGCGGGAATCGCAAGCAGCAGAGGCCTTCATGATCATCGTCACGGGCGGCGCCGGCATGATCGGCTCCAACGTCGTCGCCGCTCTCAATGCCGAGGGCCATGACGACATCGTCGTCGTCGACGATCTCACCGACGGCCACAAGATCGCCAACCTCGCCGACCTGCGCATCGCCGACTATCTCGACAAGGACGAATTTCTCGCCCGGCTCGAGGACGGCGCGCTCGGCCGCATCGAGGCCGTCTTCCATCAAGGCGCCTGCTCGACCACCACCGAGTGGAACGGCAAGTTCATGATGGAGGTGAACTACGCCTATTCGAAGCGGCTGCTGCATGCCTGCCTGAAGCTGCGCGTGCCTTTCCTCTATGCCTCCTCGGCTTCGGTCTATGGCGGCGGCAGCGAGTTTCGCGAAGAGCCCGCCTTCGAGCGGCCGCTCAACGTCTATGCCTATTCGAAGAAGCTCTTTGACGATTATATCCGCCGCACCGTCTTCGACACCGATCATTCACAGGTCGCCGGCCTGCGCTATTTCAACGTCTACGGCCCGCGCGAGGCGCATAAGGGCGCCATGGCCTCCGTTGCCTTCCATCTCTTCAACCAGGTCGAGCGCGGTGAAAATCCGAAGCTGTTCGGCGCCTATGGCGATTTCGGTCCAGGCGAGCAGAGCCGCGATTTCATCCATGTCGGCGACGTCGCCGACGTCAATCTCTGGCTTTGGAAGCGCGGCGCGAGCGGCATCTTCAACTGCGGTACCGGCCGCGCCCAGCCGTTCCGGGCCATTGCCGAGACGGTGATCGACACGCTGGGCAAGGGCGAGATTGAATTCATCCCCTTCCCCGACCATCTCAAGGGCAGCTACCAGAGTTTCACGCAGGCTGATATGTCCCGCTTGCGCGCGGCCGGCTACAATGGCCAATTCCGCACAGTCGAAACCGGCGTCAGGGACTATGTCGAATGGCTGAAGGCCCAACGATCCTCGTGATCGGCCCACGCTGGGTGGGCGACATGGTCATGGCGCAGTGCCTGTTTGCGGCGCTGAAGGAAAAACATCCGAATGCGGCCATCGACGTGCTGGCGCCAGCCTGGGCCGCACCCTTGGTCAAGCGCATGCCCGAGATACGCAGCCAGATCGACTTTCCTTTGATGCCGGGAGCGCTCGAATTCCGCAGCCGCAGGCGCTTCGGCCGCCTGCTGCGCGGCCGCTACGACATGGCCTATGTGCTGCCGGGGAGCTGGAAATCGGCGCTGATCCCGTTCTTCGCCCGCATTCCGCATCGCGTCGGCAATTTGCGCGAGATGCGCTACGGCCTGCTGACGGATGTCGTGCCGCTGCCGGAAAGCCTGAAACGGCGTACGGCGCGCGCCTATTTCGGCTTGGCGCGCGGCGGCACCTTTCGCGCGCCGCGTCTTACCGTCGACAAGGCCAATCAGGGCGATCTGCTGGCGCGCTTCGGGCTGACCGGGAAGAAATTCGTGGCGCTCATGCCCGGCGCCGAATTCGGCCCGGCAAAACGCTGGCCGAGCGATAACTATGCCGGGCTTGCCCGGGACATGATGGCCAAGGGCTTGGGCGTCGCGCTGCTCGGCTCGAAGAACGATGCCGACGTGACCGGCGAGATCGCAGCCCTTGCCCCAGGCGCAATTGACCTTGCAGGCAAGACACGGCTAGAGGACGCCATCGACCTGATCGCCGCGGCGAAACTTGCTGTCTCGAACGACAGCGGGCTGATGCATGTCGCCGCCGCCGTCGGCACGCCGATCGTCGCCGTCTATGGTTCGACCTCGCCGGATAACACGCCGCCTCTCAGCGAGCGCTCCGAGCTGATCTGGCTGCATCTGTCCTGCTCGCCCTGCCATAAGAAGGTCTGCCCGCTCGGCCATCTCAACTGCCTCAAGACGCTCGATGTCGCCCGCGTCACCGCCGCGGCCGACCGCTTGCTTGAGGTTCCGGCGGCCGCATGAAGGTGCTGATCGTCAAGACATCGTCGATGGGCGATGTCGTCCACACGTTTCCCGCCGTCGAGGACGCGCTGCGCAATCGCCCCGATATAGATTTCGATTGGTGCGTGGAGGAGCCGTTTACCGGTATCGTGGCTCTGCATCCGGCGATCGGCACCATTCACAAGGTGGCGGTTCGGCGCTGGCGCAAGCGGCTTCTCGACGGCGCCACGTGGCGCGAGATGACCGGACTGCGCGACGCGCTCCGCGCCTCCCGCTACGATCTTGTCATCGACGCGCAAGGCTTGTTGAAATCGGCCCTGGTCGCCATCCAGGCCGGCGCGCCGATTGCCGGCTTCGATCGGGCGAGCGCCCGCGAGCCGTCGGCGACGCTGTTTTATCGACACAGATATGCGGTGCCGCGCGACCTGCACGCCATCGAACGCACCAGACGGCTGTTCGGGCTGGCGCTTGGCTATCAGCCCGACCTGTCGACGCTTCGCTCAGGCATCGTGCCGCCGGCGGGCAACCTGCCTGGCATTGAAGGCAGAGCCGCCTTCCTCCTGCACGGCACCAGCCGCGAGGACAAGAAATGGCCGGTCGAGAATTGGATCGAAACCGCGCGCCGACTGGCCGGGCGGCAGTTCACGCCGATGGTCACATGGTCGAACGAGGCGGAAAAGAAAGTGGCGGAAGCCATTGCCGGTGCCGTGCCAGGGACGGTGCTGGTTGCGAAATCGCCGCTCGCGGACGTCGCTGCAATCCTGGGCCGTTCAACGCTGGTCATCGGCGCCGACACCGGCCTCACCCACCTCGCCAGCGCCTTCGGCCTGCCGACCGTCGCCGTCTTCCTGGCGACGGAACCCGGTCTCACCGGCCCGCGCGGGCCTTTCGCATCGACCTTGCTTGCGCCTGCGGGCGGCAGGGTCACGCCGGCTGAGGTGATGGCGGAGGCTGAGCGGCTGCTGGCGCTAAGATCCGAAGCGCCAGCGTGAGGACCTTTTCAGAATTCGCTCTGGTGAGTCGAATAGCGTGGTTTTCGAGAACCGGAGCGGAGCGTACTTAAAGTACGTGAGCACCGGCCTATGCCGGCCATAGCCTTATTTACCCGCCACATCGCTCATGAAGGCTTCGGCCGGCGAAGGCCGGAAGCGCAGAAAACCGCGCTAGTCGGCCGCCAGAGTAGAATTATCAAAAGGTCCTTAGATAAACTGCACCTGGACGATCTCGTACCCTCGGGCGCCGCCCGGAGCATTGACCTCGATGGCGTCGCCGACTTCCTTGCCGATCAGCGCACGCGCGATCGGCGATGAAATCGAGATGCGGCCCGACTTCACGTCCGCTTCCTGGTCGCCGACGATCTGATAGGTCTTCTTTTCCTCGGTGTCCTCGTCGACGAGCACGACGGTCGCGCCGAACTTGACCTTGTCGCCGCTGAGCTTGGAGACGTCGATGACCTCGGCGCGCGCGATCAGATCCTCGAGCTCGTTGATGCGGCCTTCATTGAGGCTCTGCGACTCTTTCGCCGCGTGATACTCGGCATTTTCGGACAGGTCGCCATGCGAGCGCGCTTCGGAAATCGCCTCGATGATGCGAGGACGCTCCTCCTGCTGGCGCCAGCGAAGTTCTTCCTTCAATGACGCGAACCCCTCGCCTGTCATCGGGACCTTGATCATAGCCTGACCTTTCTGCCGCCACCCCCGTTTTCGGGAGGGACCTTGTCAATAGGTACAAAAAGAAAACGGTCCGGCAGCCTCGGGCTAACGGAACCGTCTCACCACAATTTCCCTGAATATAGCGATCTTTGCGCGATTTTCACGCCCAAAAATTGAAGTTCGGCAAAATGATCACCGCTTTCGCGGGTCCGAGGCTGACGGCGAGCAATAAAACCGGCTGCGATTGCTCACAGCCGGTTCGAGAGGCTTCGAGCCCTGTTCAGCTCCTCAGGAAATGATCGATCTGCTCGGACAGCATGCCATATTCGCGCGAGCCCTTGCCGGTCCGCTTTTCGATTTCCTGGAGCTGCTGCTGCGCGCCGGCGAGATCGCCGATCTGCAGATGCGCCTCGCCGAGATATTCGCGCACCAGCGTGTAATTCGGGTCGATCCGCAGCGCTTCCTCGTAATAGCCGAGGCCGACCGTGACGCGGCCCGAATGGCGATGCGAATAGCCGAGATAGTTGAGGATGCGCGGATCCTGCTTGTTGGCGGCGAGCGTCAACACCGAGATCGCTTCGTCATAGCGCCCGGCCATCGCCAGATCGTGGCCGGCCTCGTAGATGCTGTCGTCGTCCAGCATGCCATATTGCGGCTTAACGCATTTGTTCTTCTTCTTGTCCCAGACCTCGCCCTTCTTGCAGGTGGTCGTCTGGCCACCGCTGCTGCCGCTTTCGCCAGCCGCAAAAGCCGGAGCAACGAACAGCGGCAGCGCCGCAATAGCCATGACCTGAACGAGTAAACGTCTGCGCATCGAAGCCTCCGTGAGTGTGACAATGCCAGATTAACGCCGCCTTGGCGCGGTTTCATCCCGAAATGCGGACGACTGCCGAACTATTTTGAACGGCCGGAAAGAAGCCGATACCTGCGGACGTGACGCGCGCTTTAATTCCGCTATCATCGGACCAAGCGCATCACGTGGAGAAGGACCGTGCAGCAGCGCCTCGAGAAGGAGTGGGAACTTTCGATCGATCCGGACACGGTGCGCCTGTTCATTCTCAAGGCGAAGGCGCTGAGTGCTGCCGTCAACGAGGACTATGACGACGGCGCTGAGCACGAGGTCGAATTCGACGGCGACACCCATGACAGCCACCATCATGACGGCCTTGTCGAGGAAGCCTCGGAGGATCTGACCGGGGAAGAATTGCTCGAGCTGATCAACGATCTCAATATCGACGAAGCGGCCGAGCTGATCGCACTCGCCTGGGTCGGGCGCGGCGACTATGAGGCATCCGAATGGGCGGACGCGGTGGCCGCTGCCAGGGAGCGTCCCAGGAAGCGCGCGGCCAAATATCTGCTCGGCCTGCCGATGCTTGCCGACTGGCTGGAGGAAGGCCTTGAAGCCATCGGCGCATAACGCGCCGGTAACCGATTGTGATCGGCAAGGCAGCTGATGCAGGCAACTTCGCAACGCGACCGCCGTTTCCGGGCGATGGCAACGCTGAGCGTTTCCCGACTTTGCAGATTGGCGCTGCCTGTGGCGGCTGCGGTGCTGCTGGTTACGCCGGCCATGGCCAAGCATTATCATCGGTATAAAAGACACCTGCCGCCGGCCAGCCAGAGCGCCGCTCCGGCTCCGGAAACACCGCCGGCGACCCCGGTTCCAGGGTCGCGTCCGCAGGATCTGGAGAACGGTACTGAGAAGTCCGGGCAAGGCAAGCCGCGCGCGGACGGCAGCGACGACGTCCTCAACCAGCAGAAATCGCATCCGAAATGGGACGCCCGTCCGCCGCGTTCGAAGAGCGCTCAATCCGCGCCGCGGATGGAATCCGAGCCGCAGACGCCGGATGTCGTGCCGACGCCCCCGCAGAAGCCCGCCGAACTGGAGCCGGAGCCGCCGGAAACCGCGCCGCAGCCATCGGAAAAACCCGAACCGCCGGGCGAGGAAAAGATGCTTCCCGATCCGCGCTCGGCCGACATGCCGGCCGACACGATGCCGGCGGAAGAAACCGCGTGCCGCGAGCGGCTGAAGGCGCTGGGCGTCGAGTTCGACGAGCACAGGGCCGAGCACGATGCGGAAATCGGCTGCTCGATCCCCTATCCGGTAATTTTGAAAACGCTCGGCAAGTCCATCGGCATCAGTCCCGGCACCGAGCTCAACTGCCGGATGGCCGAGGCGGCGGCGCGCTTCATGGCCGAAATCGTCCAGCCCACGGCAAAGGCCGAGCTCGGCGCCGATTTGAAGTCGGTCAACCAGGGCTCGGCCTTTGTCTGCCGCCCGCGCAACGGCACCCGCAAACTGTCCGAACACGCCTTCGGCAACGCGCTCGACATCGCCAGTTTCACATTGTCGGACGGGAGGAAGATCGAGATCGGGCCGACGCCGCCGGAGAAGGACGCAAAATTCCTCGACGCGGTGCGCAAGGCTGCCTGCGGGCCGTTCAAGACGGTGCTCGGGCCAGGCGCCGATCCCGACCACGCGCTGCATTTCCACCTCGATCTGGAGCCCCGCCGCCACGGCGGAACCTTCTGCCAATAGGTGAATTCCGAAAGTCTTGTCCGCGCCAAACCAAGAACAGCGCCGCAATTCCGCCCCATGCGTGAATGCCGGCGCTGATCTTTCCTTTACTGTTGGCGGTTAACCTTGTGCAATTCGGATCATGATCCCAGTTGGGATCGGATCTTGGGGACAAGGACGCCTTTCAATGGCTCGAGGACTTGGCGCCATGCTAGTGGCGGCGCGACGGAGCAAGCGTGCGCGCGTCACGATTGTCGGGCTGGCCGCGGGCGTCGCCATGGCGGCGATATCGGCCTGCACGACCGGCGACGTCTTTGCGCTGCAGCCGGCCGTCGATGTCGGCAGCCAGACGGCAGCCGTGCCGCAGCCCGATGCGCCGCAATATTCCGGAATGCAGCGTCTTGTTCCGTCCAACCCTTATATGACGCAGGCCGCCTATCCGCGCATGGACGGGCCGATGTCGCCTCTCGAGCAGATGCCGGCCAGCGAGATCGATTGCCGCAACGAGCTGAAGCGGATGGGTGTCGTCTATCAGGATGTCCAGCCGATCCATGAGGGCCAGTGCGGCATCGATTATCCGGTAAAAGTCTCGGCCATCGGCAATGTCGCCATGACGCCCGCGGCGACGCTGACCTGCAACATGGCCGCAACCTTTGCCGCCTGGACGAAGAACGAGCTGCAGCCGGCCGCCCGCTGGCGCTATTTCTCCGGCGTCAAGGCGATCCACCAGGGCTCCAGCTATTCCTGCCGCAACATCGCCGGCGAAGGCGTGCTGTCCGAGCACGGCAAGGGCAACGCCCTCGACGTCATGAGCATCGAGCTCAACAATGGCGACGACATCGACGTGCGTAAGCCCGGCCTGTTCGCCTTTCGCACGCGCGGCTTCCTCAACAATGTGCGCGCGGACGGTTGCGAGTATTTCACCACTGTGCTCGGCCCCGGCTACAACTACGACCACCGCAACCATTTCCATTTCGACATCAAGAACCGCAAAAGCGGCTACCGCGCCTGCCGTTGAGGCTGCTCTGCCCAAAACGGCCAACACCGCATAAAATGGTCGCGCGTGGATTTGGGAGCGGCTGGCTGTGGGTGGGCGAAGCCTGAGACGACGCGCGGCGATCTGGATCGCGGCCTTCTGTGCCTTCTACGTGGCCCTCGCCTATCTCGCCGCGCCGGAATTCTGGACCTGGCGGGAGCGCGGTTTCCGCACCCGGCCCTTCGAGATGGTGACGCATACGCCGCAGGGCATTCCCGGCGACCCGATCAATGTCGGCCTGGTCGGCACCGAAAAGGAAGTTGTCCACGCCTTCGCCGTCGCCGGCTGGGACACGGCCGATGCCGTGACGCTGCGGACCGCGATCGACATCGGCGAAAGCGTCTTGTTTTCCCGCCCCTACCCCGATGCGCCGATGAGCCGTCTTCTGTTCGAGGGCCGAGCCCAGGACCTGGCGTTCGAAAAGCCGGTCGGCGACAGCGCCGACCGGCGCCACCACGTCCGCTTCTGGCAGACGGACACGGTGGGCGACGACGGCCGCCCGCTCTGGCTGGGCGCCGCGAGCTTCGACCGCGGCGTCGGCCTCAGCCACGATACCGGCGCCGTCACCCACCATATCGGCCCCGACATCGATACGGAGCGCGACTTCCTGATCGGCGATCTGAAGGCCGCCGGCCTGCTGGCCTCCACCAGCGAGATACCCGGGATCGGCACCACCAAGGCCGGACGCAATGGCGGCGGCGATCCCTATTTCACCGACGGCATGGCCGTGATCGGCGTTCTGAAGACGCAGCACTGACGCACTGCGTGGCGCGTTCAGGTCATGGCGATGACGATCTTGCCGAACGCTCCCTTCTCCAGGTGTCTGAAGGCTTGCGGCACCTCGTCGAAGCGGTAGACCTTGTCGATGACCGGCTTGATGCCGAGCGCCTCGATCGCCTGGTTCATGCGCTCGAAAGAGCGGCGGTGGCCGACGGACAGGCCTTGCACGGTGATGCGGTTGCGCATGAAGGGCAGGATTGGAAAGCTGATCTCCATCGCGCCGAGCAAGCCGATGACCGACAGCCGGCCATCGGCGGCAAGCGCGTTGAGTGACCGACGCGCATTGTCGCCGCCGACCATTTCCAGGACATGGTTCACTCCGAGCCCGTCGGTCAGCTCGCGCGCCGCCTCGTCCCAGGCAGGCTGGGCGCGGTAGTTGATCGTTTGCCAGGCGCCGAGATCCCTGGCGCGCTTCAGCTTCTCGTCGCTGCTCGACGTGACGATGGCGCGCAGACCGAAGGCGGCGGCGAATTGCAGTGCAAACAGCGACACGCCGCCCGTGCCCTGGATCAGGATTGTCTGGCCCGGCACCGGCTTTGTCGCCTCCGCCATCGCGAACCAGGCCGTCAGCGCCGCGATCGGCAGCGTCGCGGCTTCGATGTCGCCGAGCGAGGCCGGCGCCAGCACCGCCGCGTCCTCGCCGAAGACGACATGCTGTGACAGCATGCCCGAAAGCGAGGAACCGAGCGTGTGGCGGTGGAGCACCGCCGGCGCGTCGCCGTCCGGCCAGTCGGCTATCACCTGACCCAGCACCCGCTGCCCGACCTTGAAGCGGCTGACTGCGCCGCCGACTGCAACGATCTCGCCCACGGCGTCCGAAGTGGGCACGAAAGGGAAGGCAAGATCGGGGATCAGCAAGCCGTCCACGATCATCTTGTCCTTGTAGTTCAGCGAGACGGCTGTGGTCCGCACCAGAATCTCGCGTGGGCCCGGCTCGGGTATCTCCCCCGTCACCGGCTTCAGCTTCGAAAGGCCGAACCCGCTCATTTGCCAGGATCTGTTGCTGTCGGTGCCCATGCGTAGCGCTCCTTGGTTGATGGTGCGCGAAAGATTTAGGCGATCCGACTATGGAAAATAGGACCGCAATGCGGGATATTCTGCGACAAATTGAAGAGCAAAAATCTACAATGGAGACATGAAAATGGACCCGGCCGACCTGCAAGGCGTCGTCGCATTCGTCAACGCCGTCGAAGCCGGCAGCTTCACCGGCGCCGGCGAGCGGCTGCATGTGACGAAGTCGGCGATCGGCAAGTCGGTCGCGCAACTGGAGCAGCGGCTGGGCGTGCGCCTGCTCAACCGCACCACGCGCAGCCTCAGCCCGACCAACGAAGGTGTGAGCTACTATGAGGCGTGCGCGCGGGCGCTTGCCGAGATCGAAGCCGGGCAGGCGCTGCTCGCCTCGCGCCGGCAGGTCCCGTCGGGCAAGCTTCGGATCGATGTGCCGCTCGCCTTCGGCCGACGCTGCGTCGCGCCGGTGCTGTTCGACATCTCCAGCCGGTTTCCCGACCTGACCATCGAAATCTCCTTCAACGACCGGCGCGTCGACCTGATCGAGGAAGGCATCGACCTCGCCATACGCATGGGCGAGCTGGAGGATTCTTCATCGCTCGCGGCACGCCGCATCTACGCCCAGCGCTCGGCGATCTGTGCCTCTCCCGCCTATCTTGAGCGGCATGGCCGGCCGCAATCCGTCGACGACCTCGCCGGGCACCGGGTCATCGGCTACGGACGCGAAGGCGTCGTTCGATCCTGGACCGTGAGGGACGGCGCCGGGCATGCGACGACTTTCGTGCCCAGGGCGCGGCTTGTGCTCGGCCATGGCGAACCGATGCTGGACGCCGCGCTTGCCGGCTGCGGCATCGCCATCCTGCCGACCTGGCTTGCCGGCCAGAGCCTGAGGCGCGGCGCCCTCGAAATGGTTCTGTCCGATTATCTTGTGGAGCACATCGTCGTCCATGCCGTGTGGCCTCTCACGCGCGCGCTGACGCCGAAGGTGCGCGTCGTCGTCGACGCGCTTGTCGGGCATTTCTCGGCGCCGCTTTGGGACGCCGCCTGAACAGCGCGCCTGTCACGTTCCAAAAATACCGACGGGCTATTTTCGAATGCACTGCAGCAATGCTATTGACCGCCCATGCTATATGTTGAAATCGCCGTCGTGGCCGTCCTCATTCTGGTGAACGGCCTCTTGTCGATGTCGGAGCTCGCCATCGTCTCGTCGCGGCCCGCCCGCCTCAAGGCGATGATCGACCGCAACGTCAGGGGCGCCGGCCGCGCGCTGGCGCTCGGCTCTAACCCCGGCAAGTTCCTGTCCTCGGTGCAGATCGGCATCACCCTGGTCGGCGTTCTCTCCGGCGCCTTTTCGGGCGCGACGCTCGGCGAAAGGCTGGCGCAATATCTGGCGTCGACCGGCATCCGCGAAAACATCGCCGATCCTGTCGGCGTCGGCATCGTCGTCGCTTTGATCACCTATGCCTCGCTCATCGTCGGCGAATTGGTGCCGAAGCAGATCGCGCTCAAGGACCCGGAGCGCGTCGCGGTCAGAGCCGCGCCGGCAATGACCATCCTCGCCACCTTCTCGGCGCCGCTGGTCTTCCTGCTCGACCTCTCGGGCCGAGCCGTGCTTTGGCTGCTTGGGCAGGCCGGCGAGACCGAAGAGAAGGTCACCGACGAGGAGATCAAGATGCTGGTCGCCGAGGCCGAGCATCACGGCACCATCGAATCCGACGAGCGCCGCATGATCGCCGGCGTCATGCGTCTCGGCGACCGCGCCGTGCGCGCCGTCATGACGCCGCGCACCGAGGTCGACTGGCTGAACCTGCAGTCCGACGAGACCACCGTCAAAAAGCTTCTGATGGACACCCAGCACTCGCGCCTGCCCGTCGGCGACGGCAATGTCGACGCCATGGTCGGCGTCATCCAGACGCGCGACGTGCTGGCCGCTCTTCTCGCCGGCAGGGTGCTGGATCCGCGCCAGCATGTGCGCGCCGCCCCTATCGTGCATGACCAGGCCGACGCGCTGGACGTCCTGCAGAAGCTGAGGGAATCGGACGTGCCGATGGCGCTCGTTCATGACGAATACGGCCATTTCGAAGGCATCGTCACGCCGGCCGACATCCTCGAAGCCATCACCGGCGTGTTCCGCTCCGACCTCGAGGCCGGCGAGGAAGAGAACGCCGTCAAGCGCGATGACGGCTCGTGGCTGCTCGCCGGCTATATGCAGGCCGACGAGATGGCCGAGGTGCTTGGCATCGACCTGCCCGAAAACCGCGACTACGAGACCGTCGCCGGCTATGTGCTGTCGCATCTGCATCATCTGCCGACCACCGGCGAATGCGTCGACGCGCAAGGCTGGCGTTTCGAGGTGGTCGACCTCGACGGCCGCCGCATCGACAAGCTGATCGCCACCCGCCTGCCCGACGGCCACCGCCCGGTGGCGCGCTGAGGATCGCCTCCGGCGAGAAATCAGTAATCGGCGTTTCGGCTTCGCGCCGGAATATAACGCAACGGCTTGCGCCGCTTCCTGGCAAAGACACTCATCGCCAGTTAGCTTGGCTATTCCCGGACAAAGGTGTCGAGGCTGGTGCCGAAAGCGCGCCAGGTTCCTACCTGCTTGCGGGAAGCGGTTTCGCCCTCCTTGCCGGTGATGGTGCTGCCGGCCACTGTCAGCCACATCGTCTCCAGCTTGCCGTCCCGCAATATGCCGGTGTAGCTCACTGCGGCGGGGCCGGCCGTACCCTCACCGGCGGCCGTTACTCCAATCACGTCGCCATGCGCGATGCCGGATATCGGCACGGTCTGTCCATAGAAGCTGCTGTCTTCGAGCGCCGTGCGAAACGTGCCTTCAATCCGGCCGCCGTCCTCGCCGGTGATGTCGAGGACGGACCCATACTGATTGCGCCATCTGCCGAGCCAAGGCATTCCGCTCCTCCACGACTGTGCTGTCTTCGTCTTCGGTGGATTGTCTTCGGTGGATTCTGGCGTGCATCTAACGCGCCGTTCCGAGCGGTCAACAGCGCGACGGCTTAAAGGGATCAGCCTGGGATCCAGGCAAAACAGACAGCTCCGCACAATGGAAAGGGGCAGCGCGGGCGCCGCCCCTTTCTCATTGGGAGGACAGTGTCGATCGACCGCTCAGGCGGCCTGGGCTTCGCCGGCGATCGCGTCGGCGGCGCGGGCCGCTTTCAGCACCCGTGCCCACCAGGCGACGTCGTTGACCAGCGCGGCGGCCGATTGGTTCAGGTGCTCGAGATCCTCGAGCTTCTTCTCGCCCTGGCGAACCGCAAGGAAATCGCCCCAGGCGATGTGCACCGCCGACTTGACGGGCGCCATCTGCAGCTCGATGGCGATCAGGCGAAGGTGCTCGATCGCGCGCGAGCCGCCGACGCTGCCATAGCCGACGAAGCCGGCCGGCTTCTTGTTCCACTCATTGGCGGCGTAATCGATGGCGTTCTTCAGTACTCCGGTCGGGGCGTGATTGTATTCGGCGGCGGTGAAGATGAAGCCGTCGAACTCGGCGACCTTCTTCTGCCAGCGCTGCGCCACTTCGTTCTGCGACGGCGCCCAGGCGGACGAAGCGACCTCGTCGAAGAAGGGCAGCGGCCAGTCGCGCAGATCGACGATCTCGACATCGATATCGGCGTGCGACTTGGCGATCTTGGCGATCCACTGCGTCGGCACGTCGGCGAAGCGGGCGGCGCGCGTCGAACCGACGACAATGGCGATTTTGGGCTTGGACATAAGGGGCTCTCCTTGCGGGAATTTCTGGTATCGTTTGGATACCGGCGCTATATGTGATACTGACAAATCGACGCGCAAGGAGGCACTTCTTTGTTACTGAGGCACCCGCACAACACCGAGGACTGCCGGGCCGTTTCAGAAATCCTGCAACGGGTCGGCGACAAATGGACGGTGCTCGTGGTCGGCAAGCTCGGCGGCGGCGCGATGCGCTTCAACGAATTGCGCGCCGCCGTTGGCGGAATTTCGCAAAAGATGCTGACCACCACCTTGCGCGGTTTGGAGCGCGACGGCTTCGTCACGCGCAAAGTGTTTCCGACCATTCCGCCACGTGTCGATTACGAGCTCACCCAACTCGGTCACGAGCTTCTCGTGCCGGTCGGCGCGCTCGGCGAATGGGCGCGCAAGAACACCAATCGGGTCCGCGAAGCGCGCGCGAAGTTCGACGGCCTGCAGGCCTGAAGCCCTTGCAATGCAAGGGTGTTTAGCCGGCCGATGAACCGTGCACTTGAGCGTCGGTGGCATCGCACTTTCGGGTTGGATCGGAGCCTCCGCGGTTCCGCCGTCGGCGTCGCCGGGCAACCGATTCGCCAGGAAGACCCGTCTTTAGCCGGCCACTGATCAGGCGCTTGGGGCAGTGCTGTCGCAGCACGCGGTCGAGCAGCTCTCCCGCTGCGCGGCCTTCTTGTCGATCGCGTTCGGGCCTCGCATGCAGGCGACGCGTGGAAGGTCTTTGCTGATTGCCATGTAGGCCGTTATGCCGAGCAGGCAGACCAGAGCAATAAGGGCTGCCACGAGCCAGCCGTTCAGCATATGTTGACGCATTGTCTTTCCCCCGCGCCTACAAGGTGGGGCGTGAAGGCAACCATTGGATGTCGCGAAGCGCATCTCCCGCGCAGCCGTTGTTACAAAGCGGCAAGTCTGGGGAGAATCAGTATCCCGCCGGAGCGTCAGCTCTCGGCCGGAACCGGCTTCGGCTTGCCTTCGCCGTCGAGCGCCACCATGACGAAGTCGGCATGGGTGACCTTCTCCATCAGATCGGAAAGATAGCGCTGCGCCCACGCCTCGACCTTGAGCACCATCGAGGTGCGGCCGACGCGCTCGACATGGGTGTAGATGCAGAGCGTGTCGCCGATCTTCATCGGCTTGGCGAAGGACATCTCCTTGACCGCGGCGGTGACCACGCGGCCCTTGGCGCGCTCGGCGGCGCGGATGCCGCAGGCAAGGTCCATCTGCGCCATCACCCAGCCGCCGAAGATGTCGCCGGCCGCATTGGCGTCGGACGGCATGGCGAGCGTGCGCAAGGTCAGATCGCCAAGCGGCTTGCCGTCCGCGTAATGCACCATCGCGAAATCCTCTCCTGAAGCGATCGCCTCATCCCGTAGCGTCGCTCCCTTCGCCCGTCAACGCGCGCACTGCTGACAGCCGGAGCTTTCAATCCTAGGCTATGTCCACAGAACGGCCTGCGGGGGAAGGAATTGGCTTTGCCGCTCAATCGCATCATCCTTTACGTCAGAAACATCGAAGCGGCGGTTACTTTTTACGAAAGACACTTCGGCTTCAAAGCGCATCGTGAAGGCGACAGGATCGTTGAGTTGGTCAATCCGGCCGGTGGTGCAAGTCTCATGCTTCATCTCGCGGCAAAGGGGCAGAAAAAGGGACAATCGACTGTCAAATTGGTCTTCGATGTCGAAGACGTCGAAGCCTTTGCCGCTTGCAGCGCCAAGGACGGGCTGGAATTCGGCGCCCTGCACCGGGGCGACGGCTATGCCTTCGCCAACGCCCGCGATCCCAGCGGCAATCCGATATCGATTTCGAGCCGCGCCTTTCGGAAAGACGACAGTACCGTCGGCTAAGCACAAAGGCGCCGGTCGCTTTTTTCACAAGCCATGCCGGAAGCCACGGCGACGCCGCAAGCCGGCAATGTCTAGGGTAAGCGCAACATTGCGGAGCCCGCCTTTCCATCATGCAGACTTACGACTTCATCATCGTCGGCTCCGGCTCGGCCGGTTCGGTCGTTGCCGACAGGCTGTCGGCGTCGGGCCGCTTCTCGGTGCTGGTGCTGGAGGCCGGCGGGACCGATCGGCGGTTCTACGTCCAGATGCCGCTCGGCTACGGCAAGACCTTCTTCGACCCGGCCGTCAACTGGAACTACAAGGCGGAGTCCGACCCCGGCCTTGCGGGCAACGCCGATCATTGGCCGCGCGGCAAGCTGCTCGGCGGGTCGAGCTCGATCAACGCCATGGTCTATATCAGGGGCGCGCGCGAGGATTTCGATGCCTGGGCCGCCGCAGGCAATCCCGGCTGGGCCCATGATGACCTCCTGCCCGCCTTCAAGGCGCTGGAAGACAATGCGGCGGGCGCCGACCAATGGCGCGGCGTCGGCGGCCCCTTGCACATCACCGACTGCACGAACGCGGTGCATCCGCTGACCAAGCGCTATCTTGCGGCCGCTCAGCAGACCGGGCTGCCGCTCAATCCGGACTTCAACGGCGCCTCCCAGGAAGGCGTCGGCGTCTACCAGATCACGACGAAGAACGGACGCCGCATGTCCGCCGCCCGAGCCTTCCTGCGGCCGGCGATGAAGCGCTCAAACGTACGCGTCGAGACCAATGCGCTGGCGACGAAAATCCTGTTCGAGGGCAAGCGCGCCATCGGAATCGAATACGAGCAGAACGGGCAGATGAAGACGGCTCGCGCGGGCCGCGAGGTGATCCTGTCGGGCGGCTCGATCAACTCGCCGCAGTTGCTGCAGCTGTCCGGAATCGGCCCTGCGGCCTTGCTGACCGACCTCGCTATCCCGGTCGTCCATGCCAACGACAATATCGGCGCCAATCTGCAGGACCATGTCGGCATCAACTACACCTTCAAGGGCAAGCTGCCGACGCTCAACCAGGTCCTCAGGCCCTGGTGGGGCAAGCTGCTCGTCGGCATGCAATACATCCTCTTGCGCTCCGGTCCGCTGTCGCTGTCGATGAACAATGCCGGCGGCTTCTTCCGCACCGACCCGTCGATGACGCGGCCGAACATGCAGCTCTACTTCCAGGCCTTCTCCACCGTCGTCCCGAAGAGCGGCGAGCGTCCGATCCTGACGCCCGACCCCTGGCCGGGCTTCTCGATCGGCCTGTCTAACTGCCGGCCTTCGAGCCGCGGCGAGATCATGATCCGCTCGAAGGACCCGCGCGACTATCCGAGGATCACGGCCAACGCCTATTCGACCAATGCCGATGTCGACGAGATGCTGGCGGCGGTGAAGTTCGTGCGCAAGATCGCCTCGATGCCGGCCATGGCCGAGATCATCGAGGAAGAGGTGCTGCCCGGCCCGTCGATCCAATCGGACGCCGACCTGATCCAGGATTTCAGGAAACGCTCGGGCACCGTCTATCACCCGGTCTCGACCTGCCGCATGGGGCCTGATGCGACGCTCGCCGTCGTCGACCCGCGGCTTCGGGTGCATGGGCTGGACGGTCTGCGCGTCATCGACGCTTCGATTTTCCCCGACAACATCACGGGCAACACCAACGCCGCCTCGATCCTGACCGGATGGAAAGGCGCCGACCTGGTTCTGGAGGATCACAAATGAAAATCACCGACGTGAAGACCTGGGTTGTCGGCAACCCGCCGCCCGGCATCGGCGGCAAGTACTTCATCTTCGTCAAGCTCACCACCGATGGCGGCGTGGTCGGCTATGGCGAAGCCTACAACGCCACCTTCTCCGCGCATGTCACCGCGAGGATGATCGAGGACATGGCCGAGCGCTATCTCGTCGGCCGCGATCCGCATGACATCGAGAATTTCTTCCGCCGCGCCTATTCCTCCGGCTTCACCCAGCGCCCCGACGTCTCCGGCATGGGCTGCTTCTCGGCGCTCGAAATGGCCTGCTGGGACATCGTCGGCAAGGAGGCCGGCAAGCCGGTCTACAAGCTGCTCGGCGGCCAGGTGCACGAGACGCTTCGTTCCTACACTTATCTCTATCCGCACACCGGCAGCGTCCATTCGGAAGATGCGCGCGGCAAGAACGTCTATAACGACCCCGACATGGCTGCCGCCTGCGCGCTCGAATATGTCGAACAGGGTTTTAACGCCGTGAAGCTCGATCCGGCCGGCCCCTACACCGCCTATGACGGCCATCAGCCACGCCTGATCGACATCGACCTGTCGGCGCGCATGGTCAAGGCGATCCGCGAAGCAGTCGGTAACAGGGCAGATATCCTGTTTGGCACCCATGGCCAGTTCACCGCCTCCGGCGCGCTGCGGCTCGCCCGCGCCATCGAGCCCTACGATCCGCTCTGGTTCGAGGAGCCGGTGCCGCCGGATATGCCCGAGGTGATGGCGCAGGTCGCCCGCGGCACATCCATTCCGATCGCCACCGGCGAGCGGCTGACGACGAAATTCGAGTTCGCCCGCGTCATCGAGAACCGCGCCGCGACCATCCTGCAGCCGGATCTCGGCCGCTCCGGCGGCATCCTCGAGACTAAGAAGATCGCCGCAATGGCCGAAGCCTACCACATCCAGGTCGCGCCGCACTGCTATTGCGGCCCGATCGTCGGCGCCGCCAACATCCAGCTCGCGGTGACACTGCCCAACTTCCTCATCCTGGAATCGCTCAAGCAGTGGGACGGTTTCCACGCCACGCTGCTCAAGAAGAAGATCGAATGGCAGGACGGCAACGTCATCCCCTCGAAGGAGCCCGGCCTCGGCGTCGAGCTCGACGAGGCGGTCTGCGAGGCCCATCCCTATAGCGGCAAGGAGCTGCATCTGCAGATGATGCAGACGCCGCTGATGCCGTGACCCTTGCTTACGCCTTCATCGGCCTTGGCCATCTCGGCGGCAACCTTGCCGCCAGCCTGCTGCGCAACGGCTTTGCCGTCACCGTCTTCGACCGCGACCCGGCAACGGTCGAGCGCCTTGTCGCGCTCGGCGCTACTGCGGCGACGAGCCCGGCCGATGCCGCTGCCCGCGCCGGCAACGCGATCACCTGCCTGCCCTCCCCGAAGATCAGCGAAACAGTGCTCGCCGGTCCCGACGGATTGCTCCAGGGCCTGCCCGCGGGCGGCACCTGGATCGAGATGTCGACCAATGGCCGCGACGAGATTTTGCGACTTGCCGCCCTTGCATCGAAAAAGGGCATCGAGACGCTCGAATGCCCGGTGACCGGCGGCGTGCATCTGGCCGCGATGGGCAGGATCACGGCGCTCGTCGGCGGCGATGCGGCGCTCTACGAACGCCATCGCCCGGCCATCGAGGCGATGTGCGCGAAGTCCTTCCTGATGGGCCCGGTCGGCTCGGCCGCGGTGATCAAGGTCATCACCAATATGCTCGCCTTCATCCATCTCGTCGCCGCCGGCGAGGCGCTGATGCTGGCCAAACAGGGCGGGCTCGATCTCGCCCAAGCCTACCACGCCATCGTCGCTTCTTCCGGCAACAGCTTCGTCCACGAGACCGAAAGCCAGCTGGTGCTCAACGGCTCCTACGACATCGGCTTCACCATGGACCTGGCGCTGAAGGACCTCGGCTTCGCGCTTGCCATGGGCAGGGATTCCGGCGCGCCGCTCGATCTGGCGACACGCGTCAACGCGATCTTCGAGGAGGGAAAACGCGCCTATGGCGGTGGCGCCTGGTCGACCCAGATCGTCAAGCTGCTGGAGGATGAAGTCGGCACGGAGCTTCGCGCGCCCGGCTTCCCGGCGAAGCTAGAAATTTGAAACAGCGGGATCGTGGAATGAAATCAGGGCTTTGAGTAAGCCTCCGGAATCATCCCCGCAACGAATTGAATCGGAACTTCAACATCTCGGTTGGTTCTCAGGCAGAAGTTCCGACCAGACTGCATACCTCGACAATTGGCGGAACCGGCCTTCCCTTCGTCATACTCGGGCTTGACCCACGATCGTCCGGCACGATTTGTGCTTGTGTAAGTGCACGGCATTGATTCTGCTTCAGTTCAGGTGGTTACGAAT
>NZ_VFWS01000040.1:0-42136 GCF_006443065.1 Mesorhizobium sp. B1-1-5
CGCCCTGGAATGACGATCGCGATGGGCGTTTCGGCCAATCTCCAACGCATGCCACCTGCCAACGCAAACAGAGCCGACCGGTCAAAATCCCTGTGCCGGGGAACTAGTCAGATCGCCTTGGCATGTAGCGCGCCTCGACAGGAATCGCGCAGATAGCCGAGCGTGGCGTCGGCATCGGCCGGCTTGCCGAACAGATAGCCCTGCCCACCGGCGCAGCCGAACTGGACGAGGCGGTCGGCCTGCGCTTCGTCCTCGATGCCTTCGGCGACGACATCCATGCCGAGCCCTTCGCACATGGCGAGGATGGCGCGGATGATGTGCTCCGAGGGCCGGTCGTCGAGGATGGAGGAGACGAAGGCGCGGTCGATCTTGAGCTTGTCGAAATGGAACTCGCGCAAGCGGCCGAGCGACGACTGGCCGGTGCCGAAATCGTCGAGCGAGACGCGGATGCCGACGCGGCGCAGGTCCTCGACGATCTTCTCGGCCGAGGCCGGATCGTTCATCAGGCCAGTCTCGGTGATCTCGATCTCCAGCCGGCGCGGATCGAAGCCGGTGCGGTCGAGGATGGCCAGGATATGCAGGCCGGTGTTCTGGTCGACGAGCTGCGAGGGCGACAGGTTGAAGGACAAGAACAGCTCCTTCGGCCAGCTGCGCGCCGCCTCGGCCGCCTTGCGCAGCACCAGCTGCGACAGCGGGCCGATGATGCCGCGTTCCTCGGCGATCGGGATGAAGACGGATGGCGGCACGACGCCGAGGTCGCGGTCGGTCCAGCGCGCCAGCGTCTCGAAGCCGATGGTGCGGCGGCTGCTCAGATCGACGATCGGCTGGAAATGCGGTTCGACCTCGCCGGCCGAGACGGCGCGGCGCAGCGCCTGCTCTATGCGGGTGACGCGCTTGGCCGCCTCTTCCATCTCGCGGGTGTAGACAACGACGCGGCCGCGGCCCGAACGCTTGGCGTGATAGAGCGCAGTCTCGGCCTTGTTGAGAAGGATCTCGGTGGTCTCGTCGCCGGAATAAAACAGCGAGCAGCCGACCGAGGCCGAAAGCCTTGCGGTGCGCTCGCCGACATCATAGGGCGCCGACAATATCTCGATCAGCATGCGCGACGTCTCGGCCGCCTGCTCCTCCGAGAACACCATCGGATAGAGGTAGGCGAACTCGTCGGCGCCGATGCGGCAGACCGTGGAATAGCCGTCCATCGAAGCGCGCAGCCGCATCGCCACCTGGATCAGGATGTCGTCGCCGGCCTTGTGGCCGAACAGGTCGTTGATAGGCTTGAATCCGTCGAGGTCGAGGATGCCGACGGTAAAGGGCGCGGGATCGTCGGCGCGGTCGCTGATCAGGCGATCGACCTTGTCGAAGAAGCGACGATGGTTGCCGAGCCCGGTCAACGAATCCGTGAAGGCCAGATCCGTGTTTTCCTTGCCTGGCTGGCCGGTGCCAAACGTCGTTTGCATCATGCCTCTGTTCTGATGTCGGTATTTATGGCCAGAGTGGCAGCAAAGCGTTTAGGAAAGGTATCGGAAAATCGATTTTCCATCGTCCAGAAGCTGCTTGGCTCGCCGGTGGCTCAGCTTTGGACAAGAAATGGCAGCCCAACCTCCAATATTCGTTTATGCATAATTTCTAATAGAAGTATCGAACGGTCTCTTCTGGCATGCAATTGCGCAGCGAAGGCTGTTTCGCACCTTCGGGAATTGCTTTAGCCAGCTTGCTTTACGCGATAGAGCTCGATCGGGCTGCCCTTCTCGCCGACCGGCTCGAGCCAGTCCGGCACGGAGCCGCGCAGCAGGCCGGCAAGGAAACCCTGCGGCGCCTTCCGGGTCAGGATCAGGGTCTCGACATTGCCGGGGCAGATGGCGACGAGGCCGACGCGATGCGCCTCGACGATTGCCCGTGCGTCATCGGCCGAGCCGAGAAAGGCGTCCAGCGCCAGCAGATTGCCGGCGACGTTGCGGTGATAGGGGCCGGCGAAAACGCGATGGCCGCTATAAGCGAGGACCGGCGCTCCGAGATTGGAGATCGTCAGCACGGTTGTATCGGCCATGCCGCCGAGCGGCGCAAAACTGGCCTTCTTCTGGCAAGCCCTGTCCGTGGCGCCACCGTCGGCGGCGGCCTTGCCTTTCTCGAACGCCACCGAGGCGGCCGCGGCGACGCCCGTCCAGACCGGATTGATCGAGACCAGCCAGACGGCCGCAAGGCGCAGCGCCACGCCGAGCGAGGAGCTGGTTTCGGCCCGCGCCCGCCATTTGGCGATCCAGGCCGACAGCGGAACGACGGCAAAGGCGATCGAGAAGGTGGTGCCGCGCACCTGCCAGGCGCCGACCGCGAAGGCGACGACGAGCAGTGCCGCAACGAGGCTGTCCTGCCGCCTCCAGCCGCCGCGGCGCAAGTGCCCTGCCATCAGGACGATCGCGACCAGCGGCGTGGCGTAGCGCGCCGCCACGCGCGCCGGATCGCGGACAAGCAGCGCGAACAGCGACTGGGCCTCGTCGATATGGTCGAGCCACAGCTCCTTGAGGCGCGGATCGAGGGAGGCATAAGGCGCGGAGAGGCATTGCGGGAACAGCACCGCCACAACCACACCGAGCACGACCCCCAGAAGGGCAAGCGATCCCAGCCTGCGCCGCCAGCTGCCGGCGGCGGGCTCGACGGAGGCGATTGCGGCAAGCCCCACGCCGGCAATGGCCGCGACGACGAACTGCGCGACCGAGAAGGCGTCGCACTGCGCCACGCCCCATGCCGAAGGCGGAACGGTGACGGCGAAGACAAGCGCCGCGACACCGGCGAAGCCGAGGCCGAAATCCCGGGCGATCGCCTGTTCGCCGGCTGGATCGGCGACGAACAGCAGCGTCACGCAAACGCCGATGGTGGCGACGTAGGGCAGGGTTTCCATGCCGACGGCGAGCGTCAGCGCAGCGCAGAGGCCGGACAAAAACGCGGCCCAGCGTCGGGAGGGCGCCTCGAGCAACGAAGCGAGGCTCGCCACGGTGAGCATCAGCTGGGCGTTGTGGTGGTCGAGCGCACCGGGATCGTAGATGCCGATGAAGTAATAGCCGGCGGCGCCGACCAGGATGGCGGGAAGCACCGCGCCGCCACCGCCGAAGCTGCGCGCGGCGCGGGCGGTGAAGAACAAGGTCGACCAAAAGAGCAGCGCCGGCCACAGCACCTGCGCCACGTCCTCGCCGAGTTGCCTGCTGCCGGTGAGCGCCGAGGCCGCAAGCGCGATGGCGGCAATCGGCGCGTCGACCAGCCGCGACCAGTGCATGACGAAGCCGCCTTCCAGCCCCATCCGGTATTGGTGCAGGTCGAACCAGCCCTGGCCGGCCAGCAGGTCGCGGACCTCGACGAGGCGCAGCAGATTGTCGTTGTCGCCGCCGGCATCGGTCAGTTGGCCGAAGCCGGCCCATGCATCGATAGCGAATGCGAGCAGGGCCGCAAGCAGCGCCAGCGCCAGATCGGACTTCCAGGCGGCGGCGCCGGTCTCGGCTGTGCCCATTGCTGTGGCCTTTGAAGGGAGAGGATCGGTTTTAAACCTAGCCTTAACGGCTTCAATAAATAGTAAAACGGCTCGACGGGGCCGGCATGAGGACGGCCGGAGGCTGGATCGGGCGTCCGGAGAAAGACATGCCGCATGCAGTCCGCCACGAGCCGGTTATCGCCGTGCTCCTGCCTTGCTACAATGAGGAGCTGACGATCGGCGAGGTCGTGCGGCGCTTCCGCGAGACGCTGCCCTCGGCCGCGATCTATGTCTACGACAACAATTCCAAGGACCTCACGGCGCTGAAGGCCCGCGCCGCCGGCGCCGTCGTCGTGCGCGAGCCGCGCCAGGGCAAGGGCAATGTGGTGCGGCGCATGTTCGCCGACATCGACGCGGATATCTATGTGATGGCCGACGGCGACGGCACCTATGCGCCGGAGGATGCGCCGCAGCTGATCAACGTCCTGCAGACCGAGCGCTCCGACATGGTGGTGGGCACCAGGCGCGGCGTGACCGACGATGCGGGCCGCAACGGCCATGCTTTCGGCAACCGCATCTTCAACCGCCTCTACAAGGGTCTGTTCGGGACCGACTTCACCGATATCTTCTCCGGCTACCGGGTGTTTTCGCGCCGCTTCGTCAAAAGCTTTCCGGCCGTTTCCGGCGGCTTCGAGATCGAGACCGAGATGTCGGTGCATGCCTCGCAGCTCAAGCTGCCGGTGAGCGAGATGGCGCTCGATTACGGCCGCCGCCCGGAAGGCTCGTCGTCGAAGCTGTCGACCTTCCGCGACGGCGCCAGGATACTGTGGATGTTTGCCATGCTGGTGAAGGAGACGCAGCCGCTGCGCTTCTTCGGCACGTTCGCGCTGTTCTTCCTGGCGGCCAGCATCGGCCTGATGATCCCGGTGCTGGTCGAGTTCGCGCAGACGGGGCTGGTGCCGCGCATGCCGACCTGGGTGCTGTCGATCGGCATGCTGCTGTTGGCCATGCTGTCGATGATGACCGGGCTGATCCTCGATTCGGTGTCGCGCGGCCGGGCCGAGCAGAAGCGCATCTTCTATCTGTCGATTTCCTCCGGCCGCGCCGAGCGCGGGATATCCGGGCAGGCCTCGCCCAAGAGCGAGCCGGGCAAGGCCCCACGGGCGGCCTAGGGGGCGGCATAGTGGATCGCCTCGTCCGCTTCATTCTTACCGGCGGCATCGGCTTTGTCGCCGACGCCGCGGCGCTCTGGCTGCTGCTTGCCGCCACGCCGCTCGGCCCGATGGCGGCGCGCCTGCTGTCGATCGGCTTCGCGCTCTGCGTCACCTGGCAGATCAACCGCCATCTGACCTTCGCGCCGTCGAGCCGGGGCATCGCGCAGGAAGGCGTGCGTTATGGCGGCGTCGGCATCGCCATCGGCATCGTCAACTATCTGGTCTATTGCGCCGTCCTGTTCGCCCTGCCCGCCCTGCCGCCGCTGGCGGCGTTGGCCTTTGCCTCGATCGTCGCGATGGCGCTGTCCTTCCTCGGCTACTCGCGCCTAGTCTTCGACCGCTGAGACCGTTTGGAAATTCTACTCTGGCGGCCATCTGATGGCGTTTTCTGCGCTACTGCAGCGCCGCGCGTCCTCTTGGACGCGCAAAGGACGCTGCAGCAATTTTACTTGGCGCATGATCCTTTCCGAAAATCGATTTCGATTTTCGGGGTCATGCGTAGGCTCACGGACCCAAATGTCTGCTCCGCTCCGGTTTTCGAAACCACCACCATATGACTCGCCAGAGCAAATTTCGAAACAGTCTCTGAGCTTCTGCACCAAGCGAGCACGATTGGCAGGCGCCGCCGATTTCCTTATATCGGGCGTCTGAGTTCCCCGGAGACCGCAAATGCCGTTGAAGATCGCCGTCCAGATGGACCATGTCTCCACCGTGTCGATTGCCGGTGACACCTCCTTTGCGCTGTCGCTGGAGGCGCAGCGGCGCGGCCACAAGCTTTTCCACTACACGCCCGACCGGCTGTCGATGCTGGGCGGCAAGGTGTTCGCGCGCCTCGAGGAGATGCAGGTGCGCGACGAGAAGGGCAACCATTACGCGCTGGGCGAGAAGGTGCGCACCGACCTCTCCGAGATGGACGTCGTGCTGCTGAGGCAGGACCCGCCCTTCGACATGAACTACATCACCACCACGCACATATTGGAGCGCATCCATCCGAAGACGCTGGTGGTCAACGATCCGGCCTGGGTGCGCAACAGCCCTGAAAAGATCTTCGTCACCGAATTCCCGGACCTGATGCCGGAGACGTTGATCACCAAGGATCCGATGGAAGTGGCCGCTTTCCGCAAGGAATTCGGCGATATCATCGTCAAGCCGCTCTACGGCAATGGCGGCGCCGGCATCTTTCATCTGCACGAGGCCGACCGCAATCTCGCCTCGCTGCTCGAAATGTTCGGCCAGCTGTTCCGCGAACCCTATATCGTCCAGCGTTACCTGAAGGACGTGCGCAAGGGCGACAAGCGCATCATCCTGATCGACGGCGAGCCTGTCGGCGCCATCAACCGCGTGCCGGCCGAGCACGATTCGCGCTCCAACATGCATGTCGGCGGCCGCGCCGAGAAGACCGAGCTGACCGAGCGCGAGCGCGAGATCTGCGCCCGCATAGGACCGGCGCTCAGGGAGCGGGGCTTCATCCTCGTCGGCATCGACGTGATCGGCGACTACATGACCGAGATCAACGTGACCTCGCCGACCGGCGTACGCGAAGTGCGGCGCTTCGGTGGAGCGGATATTGCAAGCCTGTTCTGGGATTGCATTGAGGGGAAGCGGGGGTAATTCTTCGCGAAGGCGCCAACGGAACGCGCGACGCGCGATGTTCCCGTAATGTTCTTGCCTAAGCCGCAAATCTGTGGTTGTCTGGCGTGAGGTCCTGCGCGGCCTGATCGCAGCGCCGCGCGGGAGCCGGCATCCGGGGGCTTGAAAAGATGGTGGCGCGGGTTCGCACGGTGGCTTTCCAGGGCATCGAGGCTTTGCCGGTCGATGTCCAGGTGATGGTTGGGCCGGGCAAGGTCGGCATGCAGATCGTCGGCCTGCCGGACAAGGCGGTGGCCGAAAGCCGCGAGCGCGTGCAGGCCGCGCTGCATGCGTCGGGCCTGTCGATGCCGTCGAAGAAGGTGACGGTGAACCTCGCGCCGGCCGATCTTCCCAAGGAAGGCAGCCATTACGACCTGCCGATCGCGCTCGGCCTGATGGCGGCGCTCGGCGCCATCCCGGGCGATATGCTCGCCGGTTACGTGGTTCTTGGCGAATTATCGCTCGACGGCACGATCACGGGCGTCGCCGGCGCGCTGCCGGCGGCGATCGGCGCCAATGCCGAAGGCAAGGGCTTGATCTGTCCCTTCGCCTGCGGCCCGGAGGCGGCTTGGGCAGGCAAGGATTTCGACATATTGGCGCCGCGCAGCCTGATTGCCGTCGCCAACCATTTTCGCGGCACGCAGGTGCTGTCGCGGCCCGAGGCCGGCATCCAGCTTGCGGCGCGCGACCTGCCGGATCTCGCCGACATCAAGGGCCAGGAGAGCGCCAAGCGGGCGGTCGAAGTGGCTGCCGCCGGCGGCCACAACCTTCTGACATTGTGGCTAATTAAACGGCGCGCCTTGGTCAGAACTCGGAAATAATCGCTAAGCGACAGAAGCCACACTCTCATCTAATGATCAAGAGCGACCGCCTTGGCCTGCTGCCGACGACAGGATCGCACCGTAGCCAAGGCTGCTCAGCACCGCCCCAAGCCGGGAAGCAGACGGCTTGCGCCACGACCCAAGAAAAGACGACAGAAGACCTGGACAACTGAACGAGCGAACCGGACGGCAGCTCGTAGGGATTTGACTTAGGGACGGCGCGGGTTCAGTCTATTAGCAAATTCAAATATTGAGCGGGCCGCGGGCCATGCAAGAGGGGAAAACGGCGAAACTCCGTTGTCCAACGGCGTCAGCGTTGACTACGACCTCATCGTTGTCGGTGGCGGTCTGGCGGGTTCTTCGCTGGCCATTGCCCCTGTCGGCCGAGGCATCAGGATGCTCGTCGTTGAACGACAAGAAAGTTCCGAGTCCGCATCCGCGTCGAGGCTTCTCTCGGACGCGGTGACTAATATAGCGAGAAACCGATGAGGCTCTTCACCAATGAGCGGGATTACAATTCGTTTGGCTCGCCTGGGCGACGAAATGGCGCTGCAGGACTTCCTAGTGCGGCATGCGGACAGCTCCCTTTACCTGCGCTACTTCATCGACAAAGGTGGCCTTGTCGATGACGGCAAACAGCTTCAGGGTACCTACGCAGCGGCGTTCCTGGGGAGGGATGTCGTCGGTGTGGCAATGCACAATTGGCAAGGCGGAGTGTTCCTGCAGGCCCCAGCTCATGCAGCTGAGCTTTCGAACGCCGTGGTCAAGGCATCAAAACGGGCGCTGATCGCCCTGCTCGGACCTTATTCACAGGTGGAAGAAGCACATCTTGGCCTGGGCGAACGCCCTGCGAGCAAGCGCGCCAAGGAAGGCCTCTTCGCCTTGAGTATCGGCGAAATGATTTGCCTGGACCATGTCTCCCCGTCGCTAGCGTGTCGGCTTGCCCGCAGCGAGGACCTCGCGCTGCTGCTGGATTGGCGCTTTCGCTACGAGATGGAGGCCACCGGACTTCCCGACACGGACAGCACGCGAGAATTCGCTAAGAGCGCAATCGAGGGGCATGTTGCCCGCGAGGAGGCCTTCCTTCTGGAAGCAGACGGGAAGCCGGTGTCACTGTGCACCCGGACCGCCCGAGCCTTCGAATCAATCCAGATCGGTGGCGTCTGGACACCGCCCGAACTTCGCAATCGTGGATATGGCCGGGCAGTCGTGGCGGGAGCGCTCCGAGAGGCAGCCCAGGGCGGCGTCACGCGCGCGGTGCTTTTCACGGATAACCCGGCGGCTCGGCGATCCTATGAGGCGCTCGGCTTCCGCCAGGTCGGTGATTACGGAATTACGATATATCCGCCCTGACCTCAGGCAAAGAGCCCTAATGCCAGGGACCATTTCTATGGCCGGATGCGACGCCTGGAGGCGATGCAGACAGCGATGCTGTTCGAAGGCGGAGACATTGTGGCTGCTTAAACGGCACGGCATGGTCGCGGCCAAAAAGGTCTAGTAAACGTCAAACTGCCGACGTCGACAATCAGTTGCGAGCCGATGGCCTGCTTGAAAAAGGTAGCGCGATACCGTTTTGCAGAAGGTGTTGAACGGCCCGGGTCAGCCCAAGAGAAGGTCATCTCAACCGTCAGTTTTCCAACCGCGTGGAACCAGATCGAGGCGGCGATGGCGTATGGCCGAGGCCGGCCGCCAACTAGTCTGATCGCCGGCAAACCGGGCGTTGCGGCGTAGGGGCCTACGTCGGCGATCCAATGAAGCCTGCGCTGCTGTGCAAAGCTGGTTTCAGGTGGCCATCGCTGTGATCATGGCGGCGATACGGTTGGCCTCTGCGCGTGTTAGGTCGCTGGGAAGGCCATCGATCTTAACCAAGCCGGCCCGGATCGGGATTGCAAGCGTGCCCATCGTGGCCGGCGTTCCGTCGGCCTTGCCTTCGGTCTTGGTGTACTCGGCAAAGCGGTTGATGGCGGCGCGAACACGACCTTCATACGATGCAGCCGTGTTGTCGCCCAGGCCCGTGTTGGCCTTGCGAAACTGGGCAAACAGAGCGTCGAGGTCGATGTTGAAGACGTTCGCCTTTTCTGCATCGGTGGCACTTTCAAACACGCGGCTGAGAGAGCTGTAATACGAATTCGCTGTGTTCGAGGTCAGCTTGCCACGAATGAGCTGCTGACCAATGAAGTGGTTGAGGGTATCAAAGTCCGTCTGCATGCAAGCTCCTTAAAATGCTTTGCAATGCAACTGATTGCATATCAATACGACAAAGGCAAGATCAATCGCGGGATTAGAAACGCCACTCATCGTTGTTCTTGGACCGCCGTAGGCGCTTAGGTTGGGTATTCTTGGGGAGTTGGGGATAGAGCGGTCAATTGGCGGGAGAGCTATCCTGAAGACGGTTATCCAGCTTTTCCATGCCCAAAATGTGAGAATGGGCTCCTCAAAAAAGAAGAACCCCGCCGTGTGAGGGCGGGGTCAAGTCCAGAGCCGGAGGACGCTGCCTCCCAGGCGCTTACATCGCGGCCTTTATAAGATCATACAAGCGACGTCGTTCGTCAGGATTGAGCATCGCAACGAAGCGAACCAAGAGGTCATCGTCTTCCTCCTGCTCCGTGGTCAGGCGATAGGTCGAGCCACTGCGGAAAACAGGATCGCGGCTGATCCTAACTCCAGTTTCATCGAGTTCGTAGCCCTGATCGGACAGGATCGCTCGAACAGCCATGCCAATAAACTGCCGAACCGGATTGGCCTTCAGATCTGGAACTTCTGGGAACTGTTCCTTGAGCATGTGACTGATTTTCGATACGGGAGGCACTTGTTCAGCGACCCCATCCTTCAGCGCCACGATGTATGGTGCGCTAGTTAGGGCGGCAAGAAGCTTGTCCCCGCCCACGATGCTTTTCGAAGCGCGATGAGCCTTTCGCACTAGGGCAGATGTTGGACGCATGTTATGTTCCTTCTGTTCGCGGCCGGGGCGGCAACCCCGATGCGGTTGATGTTTGTCATGTCATGTGACGTCACCTACATGCACCTGCAAATGGACTTCGTCAAGGAGCTATTTGCAGGTTTTTGTTTGAGTCCGAGGATCTGGAAAGGCCAGTTAATGATTATCGCCGTGCGCGGGTGATCTCAGAATCCTCAGCCCGTTCTAATATCTGGCAGCCCGCATTTGCTAACATTGTGGCGAATTGAAAGGGTCCGCCGGTTCGCGGTTCGAACGACTCGCTGAAGCCGTGATCATACAAAGAGGGCCGCCTCGCTTGATTAGTCCGGCACCAATGGGCTCTCCTTCCAGAGCAGTGTCACGATTGGTTCGTTCTTGTTGAACAACCATTATCCGCAGGCTAGTCTTGCCTCAAATCAAAGCCGGCGTGGGGACGCTTGTGGGGTTTCGCTATCGAAGGTCGATGCGGCTTGTGCCGGGCGTTCGCCTGAACGTCACGGGCAAAGGCTTGAGCAGCGCCTCATTCGGCAAGCCCGGGGCCACGCTGAACATGGGCCGCCGGGGTACGCGCAGCACGGTCGGAATACCAGGTTCTGGACTTTCGTATTCCTCGGGAGGGGGCAAGTCCGCTTTGATTCCCGGACTCATTTTCGCGGCGCTCTTTGCGCTTTTCTATCATGCCGCCCGTGGCTCTCGCGCCGCCCAAGTGACTTTGCTGCTCATAGGACTTGGAGCTGTCGTGCTGTTCGTGTCTGCAGGACATCCAGAGGGCGGATCAGCCGGAAGGGAGACGGTCGCCTTGCAAGCACCAACGGTCGCAACAGAGACCCCGCCTTCGTCAAGCTCGACCACTCCTGTCATCGCCAAGAACGAACCGGAGCAAGATCGGCCGGGGGGCACGGCGAGCCCAATCGTGCCTCTAGAAGTTGCACCGCCAGCCGTTCAGACTGACCGATACAGGACCCCGCTTCGTCTGTTGGGGTCGGGCCTGCGGTCTCGACGGTTTCGCCGGCAGCGGAGTCGAGCGTCGTAGTCTTGAAGACCGCTAATGTTCGCTCTGTGCCGTCACTATCTGGCTCTGTTTTGGTCCAGTTACCTGCGGGCACTGAACTCAGCGTCATAGAGATCAGCAGACGTTGGGCAAAGGTGCGCCGCGGCGATGATGTCTTGGGCTGGATCAACCGGGCACTGCTCGAAGGCGCAGGCCCCGCCTATTCCCAGTAACAGCCTGAACTATCGCCCGAGCCACTGTAGGCACTGTTGCCGCCGCACAGAGTTCCGTCAGCCATGAGGTCGTAGGGGCAGTCACACTTGCCGACATAAGGATCACGCACGGGGTAGCCCTTCAAACTTTTGCGCTTAGCTTTCAGAGCGGATTTCGGGAATTGGCTGGAGGATACGTTTGACGGCAATGACGCCGGCTTGACCGCGGTCAGGTAGTTTCGCTGGATCCAGCCAATCCGCGCGGAGACGGTGACATTGTACCAGCCATTGACCCAGTAGTTGGTCTGAATCAGTTCGCCCATGGCGAGCACCTCCTGCGCCGGCGCGGAGGGATCAGGCGCAGCGCGGACGCGAACCTCCGCGTTGGTGTACAGCCACTGGACCTTCGGGCGATTGATGTCCGGAGACTTTTCGGCGATGGACGTATTAGACGGCCGCGTGGAATCCGAGCGTGGCGCCTGTGCCGCCCAGGGTGCCGTGATCGATGAGGATGACGGCTTTGTCGGAAATTTGGCAGGTGACACCCACCAGCCCACCGAGCAAATCAAGGCAATCGCCCAGCCAATCTTTTCTTGGCGCCCCATAACCCTCTCCAGCTGCAATACAAAGCAGATCAATAGAGGAAAGTCGAATCGACCGACGGATTCGTATCG
The DNA here is from genome assembly GCF_006443065.1 of Mesorhizobium sp. B1-1-5. Classification (NCBI taxonomy): domain Bacteria; kingdom Pseudomonadati; phylum Pseudomonadota; class Alphaproteobacteria; order Hyphomicrobiales; family Phyllobacteriaceae; genus Mesorhizobium; species Mesorhizobium sp. B1-1-5. The sequence continues at coordinate 11,940 of NZ_VFWS01000040.1, forward strand.
GCAAGTGATTTGACAGCAGAAACCACGATTCGATAGAAAGTGAGTTGGGCGACCAAAAGGGGGAAGATGGGTGTGGGGAGCCGCGCCGATCATTCCCATTGCGAAACGGCGAGACGTAGCTAGGGCGGATTTTCCACCCATTTGGTCAGGCACGTCTGAGTTAAGGGGGTAAGTAGTGTCCAATCCATTCGACCAGGTCCCGTTCGGGGCCGCAGAGTTCGCGGACAATCCGGAGCCGCGGTGTCCTTGCCTGCTCTTGCTTGACACTTCGGGGTCCATGCAGGGTCGGCCGATCGAGGCGCTCAACCAGGGGCTCGTTGCGTTCAAGGATGAATTGGCGAATGACAGCTTGGCAATGAAGCGCGTTGAAGTTGCGATTGTGACCTTCGGACCGGTGAACACGGTTGCCGAATTCCAGACCGCTGACCTGTTCACGCCGACCGGGCTGTCGACCACCGGCGATACCCCCATGGGTGCAGCGATCGAGCATGGGCTGGAAATGCTGAGGCGCCGCAAGGACGAATACAAGGCAAACGGCATCTCCTATTATCGCCCTTGGGTGTTCCTGATCACCGACGGGGCGCCGACCGATAGCGTGGTGGCCGCCGAACAGGCGATCAAGGCGGGAGAGGCGACGAAGGCTTTTTCGTTCTTCGCCGTCGGCGTCGAGGGCGCCAACATGGACATCCTTGCGAAGCTGTCGACGCGTCAACCCTTGAAACTGGACGGCCTCAAGTTCCGCGAACTGTTTTCATGGCTCTCGGCCTCCCTTTCGGGCGTGTCCCAGTCCCAAGTTGGTCAAACGGTCGCGCTTCAGTCGCCGGCGGGCTGGGCGGAGGTCTGATGTCGTGGCGGATTGCGTCGGCGAGCGCAATCGGCACCTCGCATATCTCCGTCGGTAAGCCCTGCCAGGATCATGCCGTCCATAGCTTGTTGGACGGTCCGGAAGGCCAAGTCCTGACGGCTGTTGTATGCGATGGCGCTGGCAGCGCCGCGTATTCTGAGGTCGGGTCCTGGCTCGCCAGCCAGACCTTGCTAGAACTCGTTTTCGTACATTTCGCGGAGCGGAGAACCTTAAGTCAGATCGATCGTCACAAAGTTCTCGGCTGGGTCATTGAGATTGCGGATCGCATCTCTGCCCACGCCGATGGTCTTGACCATTCGGCAAGGGATTATGCCTGTACATTGCTGGCCGCGATCCTCGGACCGGACAGTGCCGTATTCCTGCAGATCGGGGACGGCGCCATCGTGGTGTCCCATGGGCACGAGGACGGATGGTCCTACGTCTTCTGGCCGCAGCACGGTGCGTACGCCAACACGACTAACTTTGTGACCTCACCGGGCCTCTCCGACCTTTTGGAGTTCGAGTTCGCTCCGCGACGCATCGATGAGGTGGCGCTTTTTTCGGATGGCATCGAGAATCTCGTGCTGCATCAGGCCTCCCGCAGCGTGCACCAGCCCTTCTTCGACGCGATGTTTCCGGCAGTCAGACAATCTCGCATGCCCGGCGAAGACCCAGGTCTGTCGAGCGGCCTGAAGGCTTACCTATCGTCGCCACGGATCTGCGAGCGCACAGACGATGACAAGTCCTTGATCCTCGCGACGCGGTCGACATCCGAACCGGCGGTGGTGTCCCAATGACGGCGCACAAGCCTTTGGAGGTTTTCACGCTGCGCGGCGAGGTCATTAAGCTCGGTGCGCTGGTTGGCCAAGGCGGTGAGGGAGCCGTCTACGACCTAGCCGCTCATCAGAACCACGTGGCGAAGGTCTATCACAGGCCGCTTGATCAGCAACGGATCGATAAAATCCGAGCCATGGCCAGCATCAAGACTGATATGCTGGAGAAGCTGACGGCCTGGCCGTCGGGACTTATCTGCGCCAAAGATCGCAAACCGATCGGCCTGATCATGCCCAAGATCAGCGGGCGCAAGAGCATCCACCAGCTCTACAGCCCGAAAAGCCGACGCACCGACTTTCAACGGGTGGACTGGCGCTTCTTGTCGCGAGCTGCCGCCAACACTGCGCGAGCTTTCGCTGCAGTTCATGACAACGCCTGTGTCATCGGTGACGTCAATCATGGTGGCATCCTGGTTGCACAGGATGCCACCGTGCGACTGATCGACTGCGACAGCTTCCAGGTGTCGTACCTCGGCCAGCAATATCTATGCGAGGTGGGGATTGAGACGTTCACGCCGCCCGAACTGCAGAATAGACCATTCGCCGGCATCGTCAGAACCCCCAACCACGATAATTTCGGGTTGGCCGTTCTGACCTTCCTTCTTCTTTTCATGGGCAGGCATCCGTTCGCCGGCCGCTATTCCGGCCCGGAAGACATGCCGATTGCCAAAGCGATCGAACAGTACCGGTTCCCGTACGGAATGAACGCTGCAGCGGTAGGCATGTCACGGCCGCCGAGTACTCCGGAGCTGTCCGTGGTCGGTTCTCGTCTGGCCGGGATGTTCGAACGCGCTTTCTCGAGGGAAGGGACAAGTGGGGGGCGGCCTGTCGCCCGTGATTGGATCGCCGCGCTCGCAGAGTTTGAGGCCAACCTCAAGCAATGCTCAGCGAATTCCAGCCATTGGTCGCTGGCCGGCTCATCCTGCCCTTGGTGCAAGATGGAGGGCTCGACCGGCGTACCGCTGTTTTCGACTGCCGTGCCGGCCGACGGCGGGACATTGTTCGACATCGTCGGCTTTCAGCGCCAGGTGGATGCCGTTACACACCCCGGCCCGGCGCCGAACGTCGCCCAGAAGTCGGTCACACCGGACCCCGAGGCCCAGAAGCTGAAGGGCCACGCGCGCAAGGCAAGGCTAATTGCGGGCATTGCCGCCGCCATCATTGTGGTGATCGGGATCGGCCTTGGGGGCCAGATTTGGTTCTTCGGTGGCGCCGTGGGGTTATTCCTCATCCTGAAAAGCGCTCTGGGCAAGGACAAGGAGGCCAGCGAGTTCCGGCGCCTTGCCACCGAGGCCGCGGCCCAGTGGGACAAGGCGCATGTGACGTGGCTTGAAAGGGCGGGGCCGGCGGCCTTCGAAAAGCAAAAAGCACAGATAGCCTCGCAGCGGCAGGAGTGGGACGGCCTTCCGTCCAAGCGGGCTGCCAAGCTGTCCGAGCTGGAGAGCAATCGGCGCAAGGCCCAGCTCGACCGCTACCTAGACAACTTCGAGATTTCGAACGCCAGGATCGACGGCGTCGGCCCCGGCAAAAAGCAGATTCTGGAGTCCTATGGGATCGAGACGGCCCTCGATGTCGAGTGGAACAAACTGATGAACGTTCCGGGGTTTGGTCCAAAGACCTCTCACAAGGTGGTGAGCTGGCGAACGGCACTGGAGCGTCGCTTTGTTTTCGATCCCAAGAAAGCCATCGACGCACGCGACATAGCGCAAATTGATCAAGCCATACTGGCAGATCGACAGCGGCTTCAGGGTGCCTTAGTCACTGGGCTTGAGCACCTGAAGCGGATCAAAGCTCAGGTCATCGCGGTCCGGGAACAAACCCTCTCCGAGATGGAGCGGCTGCGCTTGGCAGCTGACCAAACTGCAGCCAACGCGGCCATAGCATCGACCTAGCTGGCGATGCGTCTGTCATGCGATCACCGAGAGCCGTCACTCCCGTTCCAGGCGTCGCTAGGATGGGCCTGCCGTGAAGCACGGCAGGCCTATGATCAGCCAAGGAGCGTTTCTAGCGCTATGCAAACGCGGGCAGCGCGGCGCCCAAGGACCACCGTATGCTATGCGATGACTAAGCTTGGGGGGGGCTTCGCCCACCCCGTGATAGCAAAGTGACGGTCAAGTCCGACCGTTATGTTCCGGACTCGCCACGGCTGGGTTTGTCAAATGGCGCGTTTCCGATGCCCGGCCAGCCCTCGATCTGATCGAAGGCCTCTTCGAGGTCGCCTGACAAAATGTTGTCTCTTTTGATCATCTGGTCTGCGAGACGGTGGAGCGCTTTTTGCCGTTCTGCTTCTGATTTTTCGCGCCAACCGCGATCACACACGCCCACAGAATGTGTAAAGCCTTTCGTTTCAGGATCCTCCGGTATCCCCGTTACAGCGACCCTGCCCCTCGTTGCATTCTCCAAGAATGGGGCGCGGTTCGGCGTCCAAACGACCATCGCATCTGCAGATTCCATTTGATCCTCCGGTATGAGAGCGGCTGCAAATAAACCGGACCGCGCCGACCGACAATAGCCCGTTGGGCAACGCGGCGACGCGGTTTGCGACAACTACTCATCTCGCCAGATCACGCGCTTCTCCCATCTGATCTGCACCAGGCGCCGATATCTGATCGTGTGAGCCTGCTCGCCGGTGGCGTGGAATAGCTGCGCGCTCATCCATTCGCGGCTGCCGCACTTTTGACAGCGCGCCTTGTCCCTCACCTCATCGATCGTGACGTTGCCGATGACCTCCCGTAAGTCGAGCGGCTTAAAGTAGCGAGTGATGTTGCATTTGCCGCAGCGGATGCCGGCCACCTGCCCTGCGTCGTGAGCATGCGTCAACGTCCATCGGGCGCCTCTCGGCCACTTCTCGGGTTGCTCCGGCATATGGTGAAATGAGGAACTTAATCCTACTCGGTCAAGAGGCTCTTGACTCCAGCGTTCTCTTTTTGTTCACTGATGTCCTGACAGCCACAGGAGGCCGGTCATGGACATTATGATGGACGCCAGGGGCGCCACCCCTGAAGAAAAACAGCGCGGTCTCACCGCAGCTCGGGCCGTGATCGAGCAATCTGGCTTAACCGCGGAGAAAGCGGCTGAAGGCTCATTCGCCGTCGAAGGCTGGGACGACATGGGCTTTCCGCCGGACCAAGAGCCATCGGAAGACGAGTGTGCTGCCGCTGACGTTTGGTGGGCGGCCAGCAATGCCGCAATCAAGGCATGCTGTGAGGGCTGGTCGGATGAGAAGCGGAGCGAGGTTCGCGGTTTGCAACTGCTGCACGACCCCGAAACGCAGCTTGTGGATCGTGTCACCGCGCTGGCGCGTTTGCGCGCCATTATTCAAGCGGAGGACGGCAAGAACGAATTCTACGACGAAAGGGTCGCTCTGCTGGCCAACGTTGCGACCGACGAGATGGCCGATGGGCAGTTGGCGAGAGAACTCGTCACCGCAGTAACCGTTGCATATACGCCCCTGGCGTGCGCTCAGTTCACTCCCAATGAACCGATCGAGCCGAAGCGCCAGGCAGTGCTCGACGCGATCGACGCGCTCGAGGCGGGATCAGCACCGCTCAATTGATAGAGGCCGTTGAATGTCAACGCACGTCCTTCCAGAGCAGAAAAAGCCGAAGTTGATTGTTGTGGTCGCCTTTGACCGCGACGACGACGGCGAGCTGTTTCCTATGTACGGTCCAGCTGATCAGCAAAGTGAAGAGCGGGCGATCCGAACCGCCAAATCACTGGCCGGCAAACACGTTGGTGTCATCGCTTGGAGCCGGGGACGCCGATCCGTCTCTCGGGGGACTACGGGGCGCCGAATACGCTGTTTGTGAGCGGCGACGTGCCTGACATGGAGTGATCGGCGCCAATGTGCGGACGCTACACGAGATACCTGCCATGGTCGGAGATACACCGCCTCTATCGGCTGACGGCGTCGGCTGACATCGGCCGCAACGACGCGCCTCGCTACAACATAGCGCCGACCGACGAGGTGCCTTTCATCACCGCCGCAGATGACGGCAACCATAAGGTTCGCTCGGGCCGCTGGTGGCTGGTGCCGTTCTGGGCGAAGGAAATGCCCAAGGCGCCGATGTTCAATGCGCGTATCGAGACGGTCGACACCACCCCGGCCTTTCGAGATGCGTTCAAATCGAAGCGCTGCCTGATCCCTGCCGATGGCTTCTACGAATGGACCATCAGCCCGGCCGATCGCGGCAAGGACCCCTGGCACATCTTCATGCCAGGCCATGCGCCGTTCTCCTTCGCGGGGCTTTGGGCCTACAACAAGGCGCTGGATATCACGAGCTGCACGATCATAACCGAGCCGGCCGGCGAGCCGATGCGCCAGCTTCATGACAGACAGCCGTTGATCCTCGATCCAACCTACTACGACGCCTGGCTGAATGCGAAGACGCCGGCAAGCGACCTGAAGAGCCTTCTCACTCACGACATCGACGGGCTGCTTCAATTCAACCGGGTCGGACGCGAGGTGAACTCCGCGGCGATCAACAAGCTGCCCAACGACCATTCCGGCCTTGTGGGACCCATCAATCCGCTATGAGTGACGAAATCAGCCTTCCACGCCTCGAATACGCTACGCCGGGTGGCGTCCAGCACCACCTTTGCGAGCACGACGGCTGCAGCAAGGATGCTGGTTGGGGTTCGCCAAGCCGAAGCAGGCGCCGCACTGGTTCTGCTATGCGCATAGGGCCGAGGGCGAGCACTTCCTTTAGGAGCATGACCGATGTCCCGCCATCAATTCGTTCATGAACTGGAAAGCACTGCCGACCACATTGCGGACGCTTCTCGGGCGGACCTGCAGGTGCTGTTGCGGCGGGCCGCGCTGCTGATCAGAAACGCCGGTGGGTCAGCCTTGATCCCCGCACCGATGACGCGCTGACCAGCCTGGCGGCCGAGATGGGCACTGCCAAGCCGGAACTGGTGGAAATGATCGTCGGCGAATGGCTCGTCGCCAACGCCTATCTGCCGGTGCCGCGACAATTGGACGAAGAGAGCACGGTGGACGGCAACGGATGATCAGCGGACCGAGCCGCGAAGGCGACTACCCCGACCGAGAGGTCGACTGCCAGGAAGCAATGGAGCCCGGCTTTCAGGCAATCGTGGACTGCATGCTCGGAGCAGGACGGGCGCGCGGCGAAGTCCTGCGCTCGCTGCGTCGGCTGATTGCGGCCGACAATATGACCCAGAAGGAAAACGCCAAGGTCGAGGTAGAGCTTGCCATTGCTCGAGCGATGATCCGGGCGGGAAAGGCGCTCTAGTTGTCGCCTTTCGCGAGCGCGCCTTCGTCGAGCTCTGTCTCCAGCCGATCACTCACCGGCTTCGCCTCGCTGCCAATCGGCACGCCGTCGAAGCCCTGCAGCCATGCTTCGGCATGCTCGGCCCAATAGTCAGGCACGGCACGTTCATACATCCACGCGTAGCCGACGCGCTCCTAGCCGACAGCCTCCGCGCAATACTCGTGTGCACTACAGTGTGCATAGTTCAGATGCAGGGCGCTGCTCAGGTTATTTGCTGTGATCGACGAGTGCCAATTGCGCTATTCTGCCCAACACATGCTTGGCAATGTTGTTAGGGAGGGCCTAGTGACCGGCCTCTCGACCTTTCTTCGCGTTCCGGCGGCGCAGTACATCCGCATGTCAACCGAACATCAGCGCTATTCGCTGGACAACCAGGTCGCTGCAATCGGGGAATATGCCGAGGCGCGAGGCTTCGCCATCGTCCGCACGTATGCCGACGCCGGCAAGAGTGGGCTGAGCCTAAAAGGCAGATACGGGCTCCAGCAGTTGCTTGCCGATGTTGTGACCGGCCAGCGGACTTATTCCGCGATCCTCGTATTGGACGTCAGCAGGTGGGGCCGGTTCCAGGATACGGACCAAGCCGCGCACTACGAATTTGTCTGCCGGGATGCCGGGGTCAATGTCCATTACTGCGGCGAAACGTTCGAGAATGACGGCAGCATGGTAGCCAGCATCGTGAAGAACCTCAAGCGGGTAATGGCAGCCGAGTACAGCCGCGAACTTTCCAGCAAGATATACCGGGCGCAAATCCAGCAGGCTCGCATAGGATTCAAGCAGGGCGCTCCGGCCCTGTATGGCATACGGCGGTTATTGGTTAGCCAGGACGGAACGCCAAAATTCTGGCTGAGTTCGGGCGACCGCAAGGGGCTAAAATCGGACCGGGTCATTTTTATGCCGGGACCTCTTGAAGAGCTCAAAATTGTGCGGCGTATTTTCCGCATGTTTGTTGAGCAGAGGCGAAGCGTCGCGAACATCACCAAAACGTTGAACGACGAAAAGATACCATCCTCCGATGGCGCCTTGTGGGGCTGGGGGAGGGTCAAAGGCGTGCTCCGTAGTGAGTTGATGATCGGATACTACGTCTTCAACCGGACTGACCACAAAATGAAAGGGCCGGTGCGTCACAACCCCCCGGACCTATGGGTACGAACCAAGGTGATGGAGCCCATTATCGACCCCAAAACATTTGCCCGAGCGCAGCGTGTATTCAGGTCAAAACGGGCCTATGGCCTGCGTGAACCGGACATGATTAGAAGTCTGAAACGCCTCTTTCGCGAGAAGAAGAAGCTTTCGGAGGCAGTAATCGACGAGTGCCCATATACACCCTCCTCGCATGCATATTGGGTGCACTTCGGCAGCCTACCGGCGCTTTATAGGAGCGTCGGTTTCACGTGCCCTCCGAGAGGACTACGAGGTAGATACTTCTCCGATGACGAGTTGCTAAATGGCATTCGCCGACTGCACGCAAAGTTCGGGTACATCACAATCGCTTTGATCGACAGTGACGGCGATCTTCCAACGTACAAAGTCTACACCAAACGCTTCGGTACGATGCTGCACGCCTATGGCCTGGCTGGCTTCCCTACGACGAAGAGCGAGACTGTGTCCGCGGCCCGACGGCGAGATATCGCCCGAGCCCGCTGCGAGTGAGATGCGCAGCCGAACCAGGTGCCGTGAAAATGTTCATTTTTCAGAACTTGGTGCATCATGGGGGGGTGAGCTTCAGTCTTGTTTCCAAGTGCGCTTACCGCTCCCTTTTCCGACCAACTTTCAGTCTTCCTCTCGAAATCCTGGAGCGACGCGTGCCTTAAATCTTCCTCGCCGCGCAAATGCTTCACGCGGCCGATCAAGCCCTGCTTGACCCATTGCGTCGCGGGCCGCTTCATGCCGTTCGGCGCCCGTCCAGCGTACTCCTGTACACGCTGCCAGAGCCGTTCGCGCATCTCGCGGTTCAAGGTGATGAACGCCGCCCCAACATAGCGTCCTGTGCCTCTTTCGCCCATGAGAGCGAACGCTGGCTTGCCGGGTTCGCGCTCGACGCCGAGCAAATCGTACTCGTCGACGGCGTAGGATTTGATCTTCAGCCACGCCGTCGAGCTGCCGCTCCGATAAACACTGTCCTTGCGCTTCGAAACCATGCCTTCAAGCCCGGCCTGGTCGATAAGATGGAAGACAGCCGCGCCAGTGCCCGGCAGTGCTTCGCTGAACTGAATCCGGCCGCCGGCCGGGATCATCGCCTGCAGGATCCCCCGCCGATCGACGAGAGGCATGTCGCGGAGATCGTGCCCGTTGAGGTGCAGCAGATCAAAGGTCACGAAATAGAGGTCATGCTGGCGCCGGGTGATGTCCTTGCGCAGCTCGCCGAAGTCGGAATGACCCCTTCCTCCAAGACGACGATCTCGCCGTCGATGATGGCGCTTTCGGCGTTGAGCTCGCCGGCGGCCGCGACCAGGTCGCGGTATTTCGCCGTCCAGTCGAGTCCGCGGCGCGTGTAGATGCGTACACCGTCTTCGTCGCGGACGATCTGCGACCGGTAGCCGTCAAACTTGACCTCGTGAATCCAGCCGTCCCCCTTTGGGGGCTTGTCGACAAGCGTCGGTATCAACGGCGGTATGAACTTCAAACGCACCCACGCAACCCCAACGCCAATTCGAATTTGATTCAATATGGCACGGCCGTTTCCGTTCCGTTAGCGATTGCTGAAAAAGCAGATCGGAACATTCGCCGGCACTGGATGTTCTTTTTAACCAGGAGGACCAGCCATGACAGACGACACGAGCAAACGCGATTTTCGTGACCGCGACCGGGTATCGGCCGATGAGGACTACGAGGTCCGCTATTTCGCCAAGCAGCACCGCATCACACCCGAGCAGGTCCGGGAACTGATCGGCGCGCACGGCAACGATCGAAAGACGCTGGAGCGCGAAGCCAGGAAGCTGCGGGGTTGACCAAGCTCTCGGATTTGGGACTGCCGATCATAGGCAGCCTGATGGTGCGGAGGGCAGCCACGGAGGAAGAGCACTTCCAAATCTGCCCGGCCTGAGGGCAGGCATTCGACAGACGTGACTTGCCGCAAGTCATTTGGCACGACCAGCGCGGGCACAAGCCACTGGAGATGACAGTTAAATGTCCTCCGGCTCTTCGACGGATTGACGCCAGAGCAGTTGCGCACGGCTCGCGCCCTTCTGAAATGGTCGCAAGTGCGCCTAGCCGCCAAATCGAACATGAGCGAAGGGACGATCCGCGATTTCGAGAATCGTCAAAGGACGCTGCGCCCCTCGAAAATAGCAGCTATCCGACAGGCGTTCGAATTGGCTGGCATTACCTTCGCGTCAGAGGACGCCAACGGAGCGTGACAAGAAAAGCCCGCCGAACAACGCCGACGGGCCATCTTCCCTCAAACTGCGTGTGCGCCCGTTTCCCTAGCCGGTCCGCCAAAACCCGGGAAATCCGCACAAGCCGTTCTTAATGCGGTCCTGGCAAAAGGGCTGTAGCCGAGCGGCAACAGCGAGCGAGATTCACGGATCAGAAGCTCGCACGCCCGAGCGACCTTTGGCCGTACTCAAGACCAGCTCGCCGGTTTGCAAAATATTGCGTCCTGTGTCACTTTCTGGCTGGGGAGTGGGGAAAATGGTCGGGCGACTTGTATTTTGCCTTGTGGCGGTTATCGCAGTATCCGGCTGCGCCGCTGACTACCTCAACAATTACGATACGATGACCTTAGCGTCAGGTGATGCAAATTATACGAATCGCCTTTTGCAAACGGTCGATCCATTCAACCCGAACAGCAACAACACCCACATCGAAGGCAATGGCCAGCGCAGCGCTGGTGTCGCCCAGCGATATCTCGGGATTCCCCTGACGCCGGCGGGTCAGAAATCCGGTCGAAGCGGCGGTGGAGGCGGTGGGGACTCAGGCAATCATCCGTGCGATCTGCGCACCCAGACCGACAGCGCGGGCCGGCCCTGCGGTGAACGCGCCGCCGAAGCGAGACCGGGCGGCCGAACCGGACATGAGGCGGAGTAGCGATGACGTTTCGATTGCGCCCTCGTCGGCGACGGAGTGCGGCACCGCGGCGCCTCATCTTCGTAACCGTTGCAGCGGTCGGAGCCCTGGCCGCGCTCACGGCCATGCGGCATGGCGACAGCCTGCACGAGGTCAATCTGCAGAACGTTGTCGGCACCACGCCGGCGCCGATCACCGGCGTCGCATCGATCATCGACGGCGACACGATCGAAATTCACGGCCAGCGGATCCGGTTCAACGGCATCGACGCGCCGGAGAGCCGGCAGTATTGCGATGACGCCAAGGGCTTCGAATACCCGTGCGGCCGGCGATCGGCCGAAGCGCTGGATAGCTACCTGGCGGCTTCGCGGCCGGTGCAATGCACATTCGTCGAATGGGATCGCTATCATCGCTTCGTCGGCGACTGCCGACGCGCCGACGGCGCCAGTGTGGCGGCGTGGATGGTCGAGCACGGCCAGGCGCTCGATTGGCCGCGCTACAGCCACGGCGCCTACGCGCCGCAACAGGCGACGGCGGAAGCGGCCAAGGTCGGACTATGGGTCGGTAAGTTCGAAGCGCCGTGGAACTGGCGCGCGTCGCACGCCGACGGCGCGGCGCCCGCGAGCCAGCCGCTCGGCATCGTCAGCCGCAAGCTGGTCGGGCAGAGCAGCTATTCGTGCGAGCCGCGGCGGACGTGCAAGCAGGTCAGCTCTTGCGACGAAGCCCAATGGTACCTGCAGAACTGCTCGTGGGGCGGGAAGCTGGATCGGGACAACGACGGCGTGGCGTGCGAGACGCTTTGCTAAGGCGCGAAGATTGCTGCAACATGCAGCAACTAGGAGGGAACTGTTGACGTACCGAATCGTTGGTCAAGAAATTTATGGCGCGTCAAGAACTTTCGTGTATATATGGCCCCGCAGAGTGCATATCCACTAACCCTTTGAAATATCGTTCTCTTTCCTGAGAACGTGAATCTGATCAAGAGGTTAAGACGATGCATAAGAAGCGAATCGCAGGGGAGAATCGCATGGGTGAGCCAGTCTCGGCGGCAATCGATTTGGAAATCGAAGTGAGCAGTGAGATGGCTGCGGAACGCGTTCCGGGGCTGGGTTGGACCATGCCTCAGGAAACGATCGAGGCTTTGCGCGACATCGATGACAGCATCCGTTCGGCTGAGCAGTTGAGCGGCAGCCTCATATTCGGCTAATAGACATCATTCGGCGGGGGGCGGATGGCGTTTAGTTTTTTGGCGCTTGCCGCGCCAGGCGATTGGGCGAAGCTTGAAGCTAGGCTAAATGCCGAACAGGTAAATCCGAATATACCGGCCATTCTCGTAAGGCGTCTCCAAGAGTTGTCTGCGAAGTCGGTACTTATCGAGGATAATTACCTCGATAAGGATTTTAGTGAGGCGTATTCAGCTTACTATTCCAAGACTTTCAGGCGCCATACCAAACTCTGCACCCGGCTGTTGTTTTTTGCCAGTGATGTGAGTTTTGTAAATTCAGGTGACGCAGGCGAGGTTCTGGAGAAGCTTGAGGCGTCTGCCTTTATCGGCCAAATCGTTCTGCGCCCGATTTCGCAGGCTCCTGTTGGGCAGGCCCTTTTTGCGCCACCGCCACCGCCAGCTAATCATGAAGGGCATCTTCTTGTGAGAGGTGAATACTCCGCGCACGTCTTTGGCGCGGAGCTAAAAGTGGAAGGCGTGCCAATGACGCAGCAGGATTCGCGTGTTGGCGCCTGTGCCCAAGCGTCCATTTGGATCGCGGCGCGGCATTTCCACGTACGCCACCGAGGGCCGTGGCTGTCGACTGTCTCAATCACTAAGGCTGCAGTCGCTCATTCAGAGGCTATGATTAACACCGTAGTTCCGGCGGGGTCAGAATTCCTGAGCGTTGGAAACATGGTCGCCGCCATGCGACATGCCGGAAGGGAACCGCTCATATATGCTGCTACGGGTTCCGTCGCTGGAGTGCCGACCTGGGGGTCCGTCCGGCCGGCGGACGTGATCAACAGATACGTCGATTCCGGCATCCCTGTCATAACGGGGCTAACGTTTCCGGGTCAGAACGTCGGCCATGCTATCGTCACGACCGGACAGGTATTGAGGCAAACTCCATCTGGCCCACTGCCATCCCATCCCACTAGGGCAGAATATTGTGAGACGTTCTATGCCAACGACGATCAGTTAGGACCAAACATTCGAGTAGGTTTGCGCCCCAACAGTCCTCTCTCAGAAGCCAACTATTCGATTGAAGCAAACGTCAACTATTTGATCATCCCGCTGCCCGAGAAGGTGTATCTCCCAGCAGAGAAGGCGGAAGCCCTAGCCTGGGGAAGCCTCATTTCTTATGCGGCGGACTGGCCTGCGTTCAAAGCCAGGCATGCCGGCAAATTAGGTACATCGGAACAACTAGGTGATGTATTGGTCGGCGCGATGGCGTCCAACACCGTCGTTGCCAGGACATACCTGACATATGGTTGGAAATATAAGAAGCGAGGTATCAGAAATCGGTTTTCAAATCCGGTAAAGCAGGTGATCAGGAACTTGGAGGTCCCTCGCTTCGTGTACGTTACCGAATTCGCAACCACCGGCGACACCGACGGTCGCTCCCAATTCGAACGGCGCATCGTGGCGCATTGCGTGGTCGACGCAACTGCCAAAAATCAGGGGCAAGATTCCGTTCTGTTGGTTCATGCTCCCGGTTTCTGTTCTTGGTACGCCCACGATCAAAATGGGTCCTATTCCCAATCAGTTGGTCCCGTGCAAGACTCCACGACCTATTTCCCCAAGGCTCGCGGCTTGACCCACTTTACCGATTTTGCGGCTGCTGGTTTCTAATCTCCGCTTAGGGCGTGCGCCGTTCCTTGCCATGTAGGAAACGTCTGTGGGAAGCCAACGATGCTTTTAGCTAACTTGTTGATTTTGTTGGGGACCCGACAAGATTCGAACTTGTGGCCTCTGCCTTTCGAGAGCATCATCGCCCTCAGGTTTCGCTATTACCGCTTTGACCGGGATTGGCGCTATTGCCCGCAGCCCGTTTCCTCGTCGGGTCGCACGAGTTCGACATGGCTGACACTCAGGGCCTGCGCGATCTTGTATAGTGTCTCAAGACTCGGGTTGCGCTGCCCGCGTTCTAGTCCGCTGATGTACTGCTGACTGATATCAGCCCGTTCGGCGACCTGTTCCTGCGTCAAACCGGCGGCTGCGCGCAGCCGCGCGAAGTTCCTGCCGACCAATTTGCGCATGTCCATGCGCCAACCAATCGACGGTTTCCACGCATGAGTTTATCAACTATAATATGTAAATGCACTGCCGGGTGGACCGTGATGACAGGTATTGCCTCGCTCAAATCGCGCGCTTGCGGGAACGGCTTCGCAAAGGGGATAATCTAACGTGGAAACAAAGACCAAGACTGAACTGATCCGCTGGATAGAGGCAGAATTGCTGACGGCGGACAGCGACAAACGAACATATCTGGAAGAGATTGGACGTTGGTTGCGGAATTCTACTGATCGTCGGAGACACATGTCATGGGGCGCTAGTGACCTCGATTTCTCGCCATCGGCCGATTGAAGAAGGGGAGACGCCTGCATGGCCGACTGGATCGATCAAAACACCTTCATTTCTGACGATGGAAAGGTCGTAAGAAACGGTTTCTACCGCGATCAAAATGGGGCGCTTTGCACCTATTTTGGCCCGAAACCCCTAAATCGACCTCCATCGTCGTCGCAGCTTGGCAGCTGGCCCCAGGAGCAGGACAGGATGTTCGTCCAAGGCCCTGCCGCAAAACCAGCCTTGCGGTCACGCCAGGAATCGTCACAGGACGCTTTTTACGAGCCCGGCGGCAATGTCCCCTCGATAGGTGGGCTCTTGTTGTCGGTAATCGTGTTCTCCATTCTTTTTGGTTTTCTCGCCTTCCTCAAAAATGCTAACAGCCCAGCCCCCCATGACGTGAAAATGAACGCAGATGCAGTATCGGTCGAACTGACGCGATAGGCGGCTTCCGTGTGCTAAGGCCAAGTCACTACTGATCAATCAACCATCGGGTTCGGCAGTATGCCAGCGTCGGTGACAAAAACCGCCGGTGACGATCGTTTAGTTATCTGACGGTCCACTAGGCCTTGGCCGTATGGACCGGTTCCAGCGAGCGAGGCCGTCCGGTCCACGACATCGGCATGTACTTTGGACCAGTTCAGTTTACAGAAGCCACCTCATTGGACCGAGGAGGCTGAATGCTAATTGGCTACGCCCGAACTTCGACGCTTGATCAGGAAGCCGGCCTGGCGGCCCAGGTGCGGGATCTCACCGCTCTGGGCTGCGAGAAAATCTTTAGCGAACAGGTGTCCGCGACGGGTCAGCGCAGGGCGTTGGAATCGGCGATCGATTTCGCCCGAGAAGGTGACACGCTTGTGGTTACCAAACTGGATCGCCTTGCCCGGTCTGTGAAGGACATTTGGGGAGTTCTCGATCGGCTCAGGTGCAAGGCTGTCGCGGTCAAGATTGAGAACATGGGCATCGACACGGGCACCCCGACAGGCAAGCTAATGCTAAGCGTTTTGGGCGGGGTCGCCGAATTCGAACGCGAGATGATGCTGGAGCGGCAGCGCGAAGGAATCGCGAAGGCGAAGACCGAGGGAAGATACAGGGGTCGGAAGCCTGTAGCCCGAGATCGTGGCGACGAGATTCTCGCTCTGCGCAGGTCAGGGGAGAGCCTGAATTCCATCGCGCGCCAGCTTCGGATCGGCAAGGCAACCGTGTTCAGATTCCTGCGCGAAATCGGCGGCAGCGACAAGGCCGGCGGCAAGGCTTCTTCGAACGGCGACGTGCCTATTATATAATGAGAAGATGGCCCGGGTTAGCGCCGGCGCGAAACCATCGGATACGACCCTGGAAGAATTAACATGCCCCTTTCGCTAGCCGACCGCGACGCCATTATCGACCAGATCGTCGAAAGCCGTATCCCTTGCCGGGGGCCGAGGCTGAGCGGTGGCGACGAATTCGAAGAGTCGCAGATTGAAGAAATGCGGCAGGACGCAGCGCGCGAACGCCGTCGTCTCCTCGCTTTGCCGGACGATCAGCTGAGGCTGGAGCTCGAATTTTCGGGCGCCGAGAACGTGACACCAGATGCCCCGCAACCGCGACCACCCCAAGCGTTGCTGGATCATTCGCAAAGCCAGCCGCTTCAAACCCTGCCCAGCAAGAGCACGAAGCTCGCGGCGTCGGTCGAGCTGTTGCGGCTACGCTACGGCCTCGATCGGCCCAGCGGCGTTACGGAAAAAACGATGCTTAGCCAGCTAAATTATGACCTACGTGCAGCCGGGAAGGATCAGGTCAGTGTCGAAACGCTCCGCCGAGCCAAGAAGGAGGCATGGCCAACCTGACAGCAGATGGCATAGTTTGACCAATTTTGACATTGGCGTCGACCGCTGGGTTTCGGCGATCATCGTGAGATCGCGATGAAAACCGAAATCAAGAGGAAACCAATGACCGATTTCACCGACTACGAAGGCAAGCCGGCCAGCAAGGCCAGCATTTTCGACGATCTGGAAGCTATCCGCATCAACCCCTCGGAGGCGCTCCAGCCCGTTTCTGAGGTTTTCACGACCATTCCCGTCCGGAAGCCGGCTCGCCATGAGTTCTTCCGCGTCTGCCCTGACCAGGCGATGTCTCTCACGGTTGCCGTCTTCATCGACAAGCAGGACCGCGACACGACCTATTTCGTTCCGCCGTCAATGCGGAACTGCATGTTGGGCGAAGACCGGATCGCGACGCTCTATCATTTTGTGACCAGCACCGGCGTGATGGGCATCTGGCCGGTTACCCTGCCGCAGGACGGCAGGGTGTGCAATTGGGCGGCGTCGAAGTTGGCCGCCATCGCGGAGTCCAAGAGAGGCTGGGTTAGGATCGCAGGCGACACGAACCTCGGCGCCTACCGCATCTACCGGGCGCTCGGAGATCTCAAAGACGCAACCTTCTCGTCGATCCCGATCAACGAAATGCTGAAGACCGCATTCAACGGACGGGTGATTGATGCGGAAAACCACCCGATCATTCGCCGGCTGCAGGGCATGTGAAACATGGTGCTGTATGAAAAGCAGGACGGCGATGCCATCGCCGCCTTCCAGGAAATCTGGCTTGTCGACTTCGAGTACAACGGCGAGCCAGAAGTGCCAAAACCTGTCTGCATGGTCGCCCTTGAACTGAAGAGCCGGCGTACAATCAGGCTGTGGAGGACCGGGCTCTATGCCGCGAGTCGGGCTCCATTTGACGTCGGCCCGAATAGCCTGTTCGTCGCCTACTTTGCGCCAGCGGAACTGTCCTGTTTCTTGGAACTGGGTTGGCCGTTGCCGGCGCGCGTGATCGACCTTTTTGCTGAGCATCGGGTAGAGACGAATACCTTCGGCGCGAAGGTCGGCAATTCTCTTTTGGACGCGATGGCGATCCGGGGTCTTGGTCACATCGAGGTTGCTGAAAAGGAGCGCCTTCGCGAACTGATTTTGTCCAGGCAGTCTTGGTCGGAATCTGAGCAGTTCCAGATCCTTGGTTACTGCGAGAGCGACGTTCTCGCGTTAGCTGAGTTACTTCCTAGGATGATGCCTGGCCTCGACTTAGACAGGGCATTGCTGCGCGGCCGATACATGGCCGCTGTAGCCGAGATCGTGCGCAACGGAATTCCCGTCGATCACAGGCTTTATCGCCGTGCCAGGGACAACTGGATGGCGATCAAGGGGGAACTGATCGATGAGGTCGATGGATTTTTCGGCGTTTATGAAGGGACGACTTTCAAGCACGACCAGTTCGCCAGGTTCTTGACCAAGGCGGGTATAACCTGGCCGCGTCTCCCTTCGGGCGCTTGTGCGCTGGACGATGAGACTTTCAGCAGGATGGCCGACGGGAACCCGGCGATTCGCACGCTGCATGAGTTGCGCCGAACAGTGGCTAGGATGAATGGCGCTGGCCTTCAGGTGAGTTCCGACGGGCGGAACAGGTGCGGCCTGTCCCCCTTTTCGTCGGTAACTGGACGGAACCAGCCGTCGAACTCCAGGATGATTTACGGCCCGGCCAGATGGATGCGGCAGTTGATTAAGCCTGAAGCTGGAACCGCCTTGGCATATGTCGACTGGGCGGCCCAAGAGATCGGCATCGCTGGTGGCCTTTCTGGCGATGAGCGCCTTATCCAAGCATATTTGACCGGAGACCCATATATGGCTTTCGCAGTAGAAGCGGGGTTGGCTCCGCACGATGCGTCGCCGCGGTCACATCCGAGGATTCGCAGCGTCTGCAAGGCAATCGTCCTGGGCCTCGGGTATGGAATGGGACGAGATGCCCTTGCAGCAAGCGCTGGAATCACCATCGCGCACGCGTCGGAATTGCTGGAGAAGCACAAGCGAATCTACCACCGCTACTGGCGCTTTAACTCGGACTCCGTCGACAGCGCCTACCTTAGCCATGAGGTTCAGTCGACTTTTGGGTGGAAGGCTCGCGTCGGTCCCGGCACCAAGCCGACCTCGCTGATGAACTTTCCGATGCAGGCAAATGGGGCCGAGATGATGCGGATCGCAGCGATTGCTGCCGTTGAACTGGGCATCCGGGTGGCTGCCCCAGTTCATGATGCATTCCTTATCGAGAGCCCACTGGAAGAATTGGACGACCGGTTGGCTGAAATGAGGAGGATCATGGCGCAAGCAGGTGAGGCGGTTTGCGGCCTGCCGATCCGGACGGACTCGGTCGTTATAAAAGCGCCGGGTCGATTTGTCGACGAGAGGGGTGCCGACATGTGGGATCGAATTATTGGCAGGCTTGAAAGGGTGAAGCACGATGGCTAAGCAAATGATCGCCGACCGATCGATCTCGGAAGTCGAGATGGAAACACCATTTTTGGTTGGTCAGGCTGCGAGAAAGAGAGCGAGGTTTTTGCGAGGGCCGATACCATTCGACCAAATATCCGCTGCATCTTGCCTCGACGGGAAGTGCTTAGCCATTTTACTTGCGATTCATCATCAGCAGGCGCTGACTGGTTCGGACTGGGTTTCGATACCGAGGCGCGTGTTAGACGATCTTGGCGTCGACAAGGACGCAAAATCTCGCGGCCTGCGCTCTCTTGCATCTAGCGGCTTGGTCGAGGTTTCCCAGAGACCTGGTGCAAGCGCTCGCGTGCGGTTTGCACCCACCCTAAATACCGGAAAGCCGGTCAGGGAAAGCAATGACGCGAGAGCAGCGAGAGCAGTACAGAAGGGGTCTGATCGATACGATTTCAAAGTTCAGAAGGCCGCTTTTTCATGTAACGGCGATGCTGACGCCCGGGTCAAGGCGCCTGGCCCTTGAAGACGCCCTGGTAGGCTGGGCGGCGCGCGTTGATCGCTTTTATCTCGGCCGGAATTGGCTTCAGTCGGACCGTCGAATGGAAGGTGCTGTGTTTTTCGAACGGTATCCGGACCACCACGCGCACTTGATAGTCGCCGCGCCCGACAGCGCGTCCGGGATTCATTTCCTCATGAATGGCCAGTTCTGGTTCGCGTTTGACCCGACCGTCGAGCTTCGAGGTTGCCGGCCTCGGCCTATCGCACCGAGAGGTAAGATGATGATTCAGCAAATACCAGAGACCGCTGGAGATCTCCGCCGGGTTGCGGCCTACGCCGCCAAGGAAATGGAATACCGACCCGAAGCGATCATGGATTGGAAATTCATTCGAGATCTGTCCCGCCATTGACGGCTGCATCGCAATGTTCATACGGACAACCTTCGCCACGCGTCGGGTGTCTTTGGTTAAGCTCGGTCCAGCACCGCCCCCAGCCGCATGTTCCTGCGGTAGAATGGTGGAATATTGCCGATAAGCAACATGCCATTGCGGACCTGGTCGGCAAAGCCGTTCCTGGCGCGATCTTTTCGAACTTTCCGGCCGAGCCCTGTCAGAGATCATCAAGGCGATGTAGATAGCCGGCTTACGGGGGCCAGAATGTGGATCTGCTTCAACGATAGCTTTGTTTCAATTGTTCAGGATCGAGAACGGCTCGAATCCCTAGTGGTCAGGGCTAGGAATTCAACCCATCTCGAACGCCTTTTCCCCGGTCAGGAAATCGTGATGTCGCCGGGCCGGGATTATTCCTGTCGACATTTCACTTCACCGGATCGGCTGGTCAAGGTCCTCGCCGACAGGATGAACGCGATCGACTACACCAACTTCAAGAACAGTGTTGCCGATCTTCGGCTTCGTCGCCTCTACGGCGAGTTCTGGCGCCTTCACGCCGAGTACCAGAAGCGCAGCGGACCTAGCCTCTAGGCGCGTTCTCCAGCCGGACGACCCATCCATCTACCTTTTGGCTCGATCGAACGCAGAAGCTGAGTTTCTCCAGTGGCAGGGTCCGACTTAATCGGCTGGACAATGCGTTGCAGACCACCGTCTCGAAAGATGACGGCAAACTGGCGCGGTAGTGACCCAACCGTTGACGGGAACTGCCCGGCTGACACAACTGAGGCATTTTCGAGATCAATCCCGAGCGCGGCGACCTCGACACGATCAACCAACGCTTTGAACCGGGCGACTACCCTGGACCTAAGCCGGAACATGTCGCCGCCCCCATCCGGCTTCCGGAGTTGGCCAACCAGGTCTTGGATCTCCTGGCTGCTTTCCTGGAACCGGGCGACGTCTGATTCGAACAAGCGTCGCTCGGCCACCAGCGCTCCCCTTTCGGCGGAAGCAGCTTCGATTTCCCGCTGGTAGCGGGCAAATTCCTTTCTGACAAAGTCAGAGGCCAGCTCGGGGTCAAGCAGAAGCTGAAAGGTTCGACCGCGTTCCTGCTCCAGCTTGGCCAGCCTATCGTCTAGCATATGAACGGCCTTATCGAGCCTGCTGCGGTTTAAGGTCTCCTCATCGCCCTGGATCAGGAGTCGAAGGTCGACCTCCTCCACGAACGTCAAGAACGACGCCTCGAAGTGGCCGTAACGCCAGGCATTATTCGAGCAGCCTATGCCCCGTTGGAATTTGTCGCAGACCAGATAGGTTCCGCCCTTCGACCCCGGCCCCTTGTTGACGTAGTGCATGGGCGAGCCGCAATACGCGCACTTTGCCAGCCCTGAAAACAGGTTGCTGACAAACTCACCCTTCCGGCCAGCGCCCCCCGTCCGACGATTGGCCCGCGCCCCTTGGACGCGAAGGAAGAGCTGCTCGTCAACGATGGCTGGGAAATAGTCCCTGATCGGCTCGCCTTCCGGCATGCGGCGGCCGTCGACCATCTTGTGGGGCTGGTACTCGCCAATCGTAGCCCGGTTCGTCAAAATCTTTGAAACGTAGGATGTTTGCCAGCCCTTCGACCGTCCAAAGGGCGGCGCGGCAGACCGATTAAGGCGCCGAGCAATCGAGAACGTCCCCAACCCGGCGGCTGCATCGTCGAACATCGACCTGACCACCGACGCCCGGTCTTCGTTGATCTGGAACGAGGTCCTGTCAGACGACAGATCGAGCCAAGATGGCGCCAACCGCGTGAGTTTCTTCTGATATGCCCCTCGGCGCTTATTCGTCCAGGCCTCGGCGAGGCGTCGGCTCTTGGTCAGAGACTCTTCGTGGGCCCGGCTCATGATTGCTAGTGAGACGACTAGCTGGCTAAAGTCGGTTTTTTCGGAGGTGTAGACCTGATCATCGGCCAAGGTGACGATCTTGATTCCAGCCTTGATCAGGTCAGTGAAGAGAGACAGCGACGTGAAAACGTCCTGCCGGCTAAGGCGATCGAGGGACTCAAGCAGAAGGTATGAGCCCGATGGAACCTCGCCCTTCCTCACCGAAATCAAGAAGCGGCCGAGGCTCGACTCGACCGCCAGGTTCGCACCGCGAAATGCCGAGACGCCGATGTCCTCTAGCCTGAACTCTTCAACCAGTTCGAGGCCGTGATTTTGGGCGTAACGCTCCGAGAGCTCCAACTGGCGACGCCTGCTATCGCCATTCAACTGGGTTTCGGTCGACATCCGGATATAGGAATAGGCCCTTGGGGCTTGGGCTCCGCGCTTGGTCATCGGCGCTATCTGGGTCGCCTCTCGGCCAATGTCAATTAATTGGCCACAATATGCTCATGGTCGGGCCGCCCGGCTCGGGCAAGTCGATGCTGGCGCAGCGCCTGCCCTCGATCCTGCCGCCGCTGGCACCGAAGGAGCTGCTCGAAGTGTCGATGATCGCCTCCGTCGCCGGCGAGCTCGGCGAAGGCAAGCTGACCGACCGGCGGCCGTTTCGCGCCCCGCATCATTCGGCCTCGATGGCGGCGATGGTGGGCGGCGGGCTGCGCGCACGTCCGGGTGAGGTCTCGCTCGCCCATCACGGTGTGCTGTTCCTCGACGAGTTGCCGGAATTCACGCCGCAGACCTTGGATGCGCTGCGCCAGCCGCTGGAAACCGGCGACTGCATGATCGCGCGCGCCAACCACCGCGTCACCTATCCGGCGCGCATCCAGCTGGTGGCGGCAATGAATCCGTGCCGCTGCGGCATGTCGGGCGAACCCGGCTATCGCTGCCTGCGCGGCGACCGCTGCCGCACCGAATATCAGGCGCGCATTTCCGGCCCGCTGCTCGACCGTATCGACCTCAGGATCGAGGTGCCGGCGGTCTCGGCGAGCGACCTCATCCGGCCGGACAAGGCCGAGACGAGTGCGGCGGTGGCGCAGCGCGTGGCGCGTGCGCGCGCCATGCAGCGCGAGCGGTTGGAAAGACTGGGCGCGGGCGCCACCACCAACGCGCACTGCCCGCCCTCGATCGTCGAGGAGATCGCCAAGCCCGATAGCGCCGGGCTGACGCTGCTCAAGGACGCCAGCGAAAAGCTCGGCTTTTCGGCGCGGGCCTATCACCGCGTGCTGAAGGTGGCCCGCACGCTGGCCGACCTCGACGCCAGCGAAACCGTCGGCCGCATCCATCTTGCCGAGGCGATCTCCTATCGCATGAGCGCGGAGCGGATGGCGCAGGCGGCGTGACCGCAAGCGAGCCTGGCTTTCGTCCCTCTTCAATCTCGAGCCGGGATCAGCTTCTGCAGCGTCGGCGCCAGGATCATGCTGAAGGTCAGGACATCGCCATAGGCCCGCGCCGAAATCATCGCCCCGTGCACGGTCGCCATGAAGGCCTCCGCTTCGACGCGCGGCGCGGCGGCGATCGTCAATGTGCCTTGCGCGGCGCCGCGCTCGATGACGCCGGTCAGCCACCCCGAGAGAAATTGAAAATAGGCTCGGACCTCCGCAGCCACCTCAGGCGGAAGGGCCGGAAGCTCGCTGGCAAGCAGCGCGCAGACGCAAATCGGCCTGCTCGCGTCCTCGATACACTGCGCCCAGAAGCCGGCATAGGTGCGCAGCAACTGAGGCGGCGCAGGCACATTGCGCTCTAGCTCCGTCATGCCTGTCACGGCATCCTCGAGGTAGCGCTTGACCAGGGTTCGCACCAAGTCGACCTTGCTCGGGAAATGATGATGGATGCTGGCTTTGCGGATACCGACCACGTCGGCGATATCGGCGTAGCTGAACCCGTTATAGCCGCCGGCGACGATGAAGCTTCGCGCGGCGGCCAGTATGTCATCGGCGGTGTTGGAGGGCTTGTCCATGGACATGCCTACCTCAACTCGCGACCCGCCGCGACTTGCGAAGAATATCGCCGACAGAAAGCCACACGGCGGACACCAGGAAGTAGAAGGCACCGAAGGCGGCATAGGGCGCGACATTGGCGATGCTGATGGCATCGGCGCCGCCCGCCATCTTGACGAAGAAGAGGCCGGCTAGCGCCGACTGGGCGCCGCTCAGGATCATCGCCCATTGGGCGCCGTTGCTCTTCCAGCGACGCACCGCGGTGAGGAGCTGAAACGCGCCGGAGACGACCGCCCAGACCCCATAGACCGCGAGCACCGCATTCATGCTGCGGCCAAGCGCGATAGCGACCGCGATCGCGGTGAGAATGCTGACGGCGAAATTGAGGAGCTGCGACTTGTTGCGGCCCAAGCCGCCGCTGCGCTGCGCGTCGACATAGTTCGCGAGCGCGTCCCAGGCGGGGTAGGTCACCAGCATGACGGCGGCGAGCGGCGGAACCGACTTGGCGACGGTGAAGGCTACCGCGACCCAGGCCGCCGACACGGCAAACCGCAGATAGTAATAGCTTTTGAGCCAGCCGTTGGAGGACTGGGCATGGTTCGTTCGTGCAGGCATGACGATTCCTTTCACTCAACTCCCTGCCAACTAGTAGGTAGATTGAAAATCGTCAATGCCTTGCGGGCCGGCCGCCGATCACCTCGACATCTCGTTTACGTGATCGGCGCCCGCTTGCGCCGCGCTACTGCTCGCGCGCCTTCAGCTCCAGCCGCCGCTTATGCAGCACCGGCTCCGTATAGCCGTTCGGCTGCACCGTCCCCTTGAACACCAGGTCGCAGGCGGCCTGGAAGGCGATGGAATTGTCGAAATCGGGCGCCATCGGCCGGTAGAGCGGGTCGCCGACATTCTGGCGGTCGACGATCGCCGCCATGCGTTGCAGCGAATCCCTGACCTGGATTTCCGAGCAAACCTTATGGCGCAGCCAGTTGGCGATGTGCTGCGAGGAGATGCGCAGCGTGGCGCGGTCCTCCATCAGGCCGACATCGTTGATATCGGGCACTTTCGAGCAGCCGACGCCCTGGTCGATCCAGCGCACGACATAGCCGAGGATGCCCTGCGCGTTGTTGTCGAGCTCGCGCTGGATCTCGTCCGGCGTCCAGTTCGGCCGCACCGCTACCGGCACCGACAGAATGTCGTCGAGCTTCGCCTTCGGCCGGCTCTTCAGCGCCGCCTGCACGGCATGCACGTCGACCTTGTGGTAGTGCGTGGCGTGCAGCGTGGCGGCCGTCGGCGACGGCACCCAGGCGGTGTTGGCGCCGGCCTTGGGGTGCGCGATCTTCTCAACCAGCATCGCCGCCATCAGATCCGGCATCGCCCACATGCCTTTGCCGATCTGGGCGTGGCCGGCGAGCCCGCATTCCAGCCCGGTATCGACATTCCAGGCCTCATAGGCGGAAATCCAGGCGGCCTGCTTCATGTCGCCCTTGCGGATCATCGGGCCGGCTTCCATCGAGGTGTGGATCTCGTCGCCGGTGCGGTCGAGGAAGCCGGTGTTGATGAACACCACGCGCTCTCTTGCGGCGCGGATCGCTTCCTTGAGGTTGACGGTGGTGCGCCGCTCCTCATCCATGATGCCCATCTTGATGGTGTTCCTCGCCATGCCCAGCAGCGCTTCGACGCGATCAAAAATCTCGACGGCGAAGGCGACCTCTTCCGGCCCGTGCATCTTCGGCTTCACCACATACATCGACCCGGCGCGGGAATTCATCCGCCGGCCGTTCGGGCCGACATCGTGCAGCGCGATCAGCGCGGTGAGCGCCGCATCCATGATGCCTTCCGGCACCTCGTTGCCGTCACGATCCAGGATCGCCGGATTGGTCATCAGGTGGCCGACATTGCGCACCAGCATCAGCGAGCGGCCGGGCAAGGTGATGGTGCCGCCCGCGCGTGAAATGTAGCTCCGGTCGGCATTGAGCTTGCGGACGAAGGTCTTGCCGCCCTTCGTGATCTCTTCCGCGAGGTCGCCCTTCATCAGGCCAAGCCAGTTGCGGTAGACGACGACCTTGTCCTGCGCATCCACGGCGGCGACCGAATCCTCGCAGTCCTGGATGGTGGTCAACGCGGCTTCGAGGAGGACGTCGGCGATGCCCGCCGGATCGGTCCTGCCGATCTGGTTGGCGCGGTCGATCACGATTTCGATATGCAACCCGTTCTTGACCAGAAGCACCGCTTCCGGCGTGGCGGCATCGCCGCGATAGCCGACGAACTGCCTTGGATCGGCGAGCGTCGTGGCGCCGGCGCCCTCGCCGGCTTTCAGCGCGCCATTCGCCACCGACAGCCCATTGACGCCCGCCCATTTGCCGGTGGTCAGCGGCACCGAGTGATCGAGAAAATCCTTCGCCCAGGCGATCACCTTGGCGCCGCGCGCCGGATTGAAACCTTTGCCCTTCTCGGCGCCGCCGGTTTCGGCAATGGCGTCGGTGCCGTAGAGCGCATCATAGAGCGAGCCCCAGCGCGCATTGGCGGCGTTGAGCGCATAGCGCGCATTCATCACCGGCACGACCAGCTGCGGCCCGGCAACGACGGCGATCTCGGGATCGACATGCTCGGTCGAGACGCTGAAGGCCGGCCCTTCCGGCACCAGATAGCCGATCTCCTTCAGGAAAGTCTTGTAAGCCTCCATGTCGAGCGGCGCGCCGTTCTCACGATACCAGCCGTCGAGCTTCTCCTGCATGGCGTCGCGTTTGGCCAGCAGCGTGCGAATCTTCGGCGCGAGGTCGTGGACGATCGCTGAAAAGCCGGTCCAGAATTTTTCCGGATCGATGCCGGTGCCGGGCGTGGCCTCCGCGGCCACGAAATCATGGAGCTCCCGGGCAATCCGCAACCCGGCGATCTCGATGCGGTCGGTCATCTGCACGTCTCCAGATAGGTGGCTTGCCGGGCGTTTGGCATGTTTGGGGTTGCGGGGTCAATTCGGCTTAGGGTGTAGAGGGGCGCGGCCTTTCCCTTCTCCCCTTGTGGGAGAAGGTGGATCGGCGCGCAAGCGCCGAGACGGATGAGGGGTGTTCCAGCGGAGTGAGACGCTGGCTTTCCCTGGAGCACCCCTCATCCGGCCGCTTCGCGGCCACCTTCTCCCACAAGGGGAGAAGGAAAAGGCGCTACACCGCGATCCGCGGCCGTCCCGACGCCACGGCCACCACATGCGCCTCGATGAACATGCGCTGGCCCTCGATGGTCGAGACCTTGAACTCGGTGGAAACGTGGATCTCGGCGCTGTCGGTGCCTGCGTCCTTGGCGCGATCGGCGGCGAGCGCCCGCACATCGGCTTGCGCCGCCTCGATCGCCTTGTCCTCCTCGGTGAAGTCGCGCACCGTCTGGCCCGAGGCGAGGCGGAACAGGCCTTCCTTGGGCTGGCTGACGCGGGCTTCGGCCGAGACGCGCACCTGGCCGACCACGGCGCCGAGCGCGTTGGCGACATCGGTGTCTTCCGGCACGATGCAGCCATTGCCGACCAGCGGCGGCAGGCCGGCATAATGCAGCGGCGCCGAGGCGCCGAGGCCGATGACCGGGCGGTCGAGCGCAACGGTGAAGCGGGCGATGCCGGGATGGGCGTCGACAGCGCGCTGCACCAGCGCATGCGCGACGGTGGCGGCGCCGTCCAGCCCGTCCTCGGCAAAGGCGGTCTCCAAGATGTATTCGGCCGACCAGCGGGTCAGCGTGACGAGCACGCGATCGGAAATCTCCTCCGGCGTCGCCGCGATCGTCTGGCCGCGGCCGTCGCGGCGGCGGGCGAAAAGCTCGGCGCCGAGCCGGGCGGTGGCGGCATCCCAATTGGCCTGCTTGCCGAGCACATGGGCGGCGTCGGACGGCGTGAAGCCCGAGATGTGCACCAGCCCGCGCGCGACCAGCCGGTTCAGCGTGGCGTTCTGGGCGTTGGAGGCGAGCAGCCTGTCGAGCGCCAGCGGCGTGGCGCCGATCGTCTCGTAGAGCTTCGCTTCCGGCCCGGTGAGACCGGCGGCGAGCCGCTCCGGCACGCCGGTGCGCAGGGCAAAGCGCCCGTCCATGCGGCCGGGATTGGGCGCTCGCAGCTGGCGCTCCAGCTCGGTGGTGACCGCCTCGCCATGCACCATGCCGGACAGCGCCAGCGGCACCAGGCGGCGCGGCCCAAGCAGAATTTTTGGGTCGAGCGCGCCGTCTTCCAGCGTCACTTCCGAATCGCCGCCAAGGCCGAATGTGCGCATGGCGACGGCTTCGACCATGGTGCGGAAGCCGCCGACGGTGGCGCCTTCCGGATCAAGCCGCGGCCGGCCGCCATCGAGCACGGCGACGTCTGTTGTCGTGCCGCCGATATCCGAGACCATGGCATCATCCAGCCCGGTCATGTGGCGGGCGCCGACAAGACTGGCGGCCGGGCCGGACAGAATCGTCTCGATCGGCCGCTGGCGGGCAAAGGCCGCCGAGACCAGCGCGCCGTCGCCGCGTACCACCATCAGCGGTGCTGCGATGCCACGCTTGGCCAGAAAACCTTCGGTCGCCGCCACCAGCCGGTCGATCATCGAGATCAGGCGCGCGTTGAGCAAGGTGGTGAGCGCGCGGCGCGGGCCCCCGAGCTTGGCCGAAAGCTCGTGGCTGGCGGTGACCGGCAGGCCGGTCTTGTCGCGGATCAGGTCGCGGGCCGCCAGCTCATGCGCCGGGTTGCGGGTGGCGAAATAGGCGCAGACGGCAAAGCCCGACACCGAATGCCCAAGCTCGGGCAGCGCCGCCTCGAGCCCGGAAAGATCGAGTTTTGCCGCATTGCCGTGCACGTCATGGCCGCCGGGCAAGAAGACCACCGGATCAGTGCCAAGCGCCGTCTTCAGCCCGTCGCGCGCGAGGTCGGCCTCGGAAAAGCCTATCATCACCAGCGCCACGCGCCCGCCCTGGCCCTCGACCAGCGCATTGGTGGCCAAGGTCGTCGACATCGAGACCAGTTTTATCCAGGCAGGATCGGTCCTGGATTGTTCCAGCACCGCGTCGACCGCGCCGGAAATACCGACGGCGAGGTCATGGCGCGTGGTCAGCGACTTGGCCTTGGCCAGCACCTTGCCCTTCGGGCCGCCTTCCTCCGACCACAGCACCGCGTCGGTGTAGGTGCCGCCGGTGTCGATGCCGAGGAAGAGAGGGTGAGGCTTGGCGGTCATTTCTGCGAGGCGGTCCGGGGTCGAGGGCTTTGTTGGGAAGCCCTTAGCCGATACGCGCCGGCGGATAAAGACGGGAGGGATGGGCCACGGGGGGAAGCGCCGGGGTGTTTATTGAGATGTCGGCGCGAGGCCCCCCTCTCTGCCCTGCCGGGCATCTCCCCCTCAAGGGGGGAGATTGGCAGCTTGGACGCCGGCGCCCCCTTTTGCGACGTTGGCGATTGGCGAAAGCGCCGGCGACATTTGATCTCCCCCCTTGAGGGGGAGATGGCCGGCAGGCCAGAGAGGGGGGCCTCGCGCCGGCCTGCGCAGCAGTCCTTTAAGCGCCGCCGCCTATTTCGCCGTGACGGTGCCCGTCATCGAGCTGTGGATCGCACAATGGAACGGATGCGCGCCGGCGGCCGATATCTTGACCTTGGCGCGCTTGCCCTTGGCGAGGTGGCCGGTGTCGAAGGAACCGTCGTCCGCCGTGGCGGTGTGCGTCTTGGAATCGGCGTTGGTGAAGGTCACGGTGTCGCCAACGGCGACACTGATCTTGGCCGGGCGGAATTTCATGTCCTTGATCTCAACCGCGTGGTTTGCGGCGAAGGCGGGCATTGCGAAGGCAAGCAAGGCAAGGGTGAGCATGGTGCGCATGGTGGATTCCTCCTCAGAGTCCTCCCCCTAAGCTAAGGCGGGCGCGGCGTTTGTCATGCCACGAAGCCCACTCTTTTATGCGACCCGTCACAAAACGGCTTGTTGGCCGAGTGCCCGCAGCGGCAGAGGAAAACTTTTGTGGTGCGGGCGATGGTATGCCCCGTGCCGGTGACGATCTCGGCATTGCCTTCGACCTTGAGCGGGCCGTTGACGGTGGGGGTGACCGTCAGCGGGCCGTCCCGCGCCTCCAGCACCTGCGCTTCCTTCAGCGGCGGCTCGCCTGTGGCGGTGAAGCCAGCCTTGATGTGGCTGTTGTCGCAGAACGGCTTGTTCTGCGACAGGCCGCAGCGGCAGAGCGTGGCGCGCAAGAAGGTGTCCTCGCCGAGCACGATCTCGGCATGCACCGCCAGCGGGCCGTTCTCGCGCAACCGCACGGTGTTGACCACCGGCGGCTTCTCCTGCGGCCCGCCATCCTTGCGGCTGTAGGTGATGGCGCCCGAGGGGCAGTTTTGCGCCAGCGCCACGACCTGCTCGACGCTTGCCGCTTCAGGATGGATCCACTCGCCCGGCGCGTTGGGCACGAAGACATGCGGATTGCCGAGCACGCAATTGCGCGAATGGATGCAGCGCTTGCCGCTGAAGGAAACGTCGATCTTCTCGCCTTCGACCGTGCCTGCCATGTGGGTGGGGTCTCCTGTTGGGTTGAGGCGAAGGCTAGGGCGGGGGCGCGAGGCGCGTCAAGCTGGCCGGATGACTACTTCCCCTTCTCCCCTTGTGGGAGAAGGTGGCTCGGCGCGCAGCGCCGAGACGGATGAGGGGTGCTCCAGCGGAGTGAGGAGCCGGGTGGATGCGCTGGCGCGAG